>NZ_JBFUKN010000113.1:0-17983 GCF_056400845.1 Mycobacterium sp. P4_H6
GGCCTGTTCGGTGCTGGAACCGCGTAGCAGTTGGTCGGAGACGAACTTCGCGGAGTCCTGTGCGGTGATGTCGACGCCGCGGTCGAGGCGTTTGCAGGCGATCTTGCCGATCCAGGCGTTGAAGTCCTTCTGCCCGTAGATGCCGTAGGTGTGCAACTCCTTGGCGAAGTCACTGTCCGGGTCGGCCTGCGCCGGAGCCGCGAAGACCAGCGCAGCCACCCCGGCGAACAACACGGCCCATGTCTTCTTCAACATCATCAACTCGTTTCCTGCGAGGAACTTCCGGCGGCGACGGGCTGCTGGGGCCACGGCTCCGCGACCGGGCGCTGGCGCACCCGCGTGGGCCACCAGAACCACTTGCCCAGCAGCGCCGCGATGGACGGTGTCATGAACGCCCGGATCACCAGGGTGTCGAACAACAGGCCAAGACCGATCGTCGTACCGACCTGCCCGATCACCGTCAGCTCACTGACCGCCATCGAGATCATGGTGAAGGCGAAGACCAGACCGGCGGCCGTCACCACCGAACCGCTACCGCCCATGGCCCGGATGATGCCGGTGTTCAGACCCGCGTGTATCTCTTCCTTCAAGCGCGCCACCAACAACAGGTTGTAGTCCGCACCGACCGCCAGCAGGATGATCACCGACATCGGCAGCACCATCCAGTGCAGCGGGATCCCGATCAGGTGCTGCCAGATGAGCACCGACAGCCCGAACGCCGAACCCAGCGAGATCGCCACCGTGCCGACGATCACTGCCGCCGCCACGATGCTGCGGGTGATGATCAGCATGATGATGAAAATCAGCCCGATGGACGCGATTCCGGCGATGATCAGGTCCCAGTTCGCGCCCTCCTGCATGTCCTTGAAGGTTGCCGCGGTGCCACCGAGGTAGATCTTGGAGCCTTCCAGCGGGGTGCCCTTGATGGCTTCCTTGGCAGCCAGCTTGATGGCGTCGATGCGCTCGATTCCCTGAGCGCTCAGCGGATCCCCGTCATGGCTGATGATGAAGCGCACCGCATGGCCGTCGGGGGACAGGAAGTTCTTCATGCCGCGCTTGAAGTCTTCGTTCTGGAAGGTCTCCGGTGGCAGGTAGAACGAGTCGTCGTTCTGGGCGGCATCGAAGGCCTCACCCATGGCCGACGAATTGTCCTGCATCGCCGACATCTGATCCTGTATGCCCTTCTGGGTCTGATACATGGTCAGCATGTAGGTGCGCATGTTCTTCATCGTCGCGATCATCGAGGGCATCAGCACGACCATCTGCGGCATCAGCGCGTTGAGCCGCTCCATGTCCGGGATGATGTCCTGGATACCGTCGGTCATCACGTCGATGCCGTCGAGGGTGTCGAAGATCGAGCGCAGCGCCCAGCAGCCGGGAATGTTGAAGCAGTGCGGTTCCCAGTAGAAGTAGTTGCGGATCGGGCGGAAGAAATCGTCGAAATTGCTGATGTTGTCCCGCAATTCGGCGATGTCGAGCGTCATCGTCTTCATCTTGCCGACCATGGAATTCGTCACCGCAGCCATCTGCACGGTGATGGCGCTCATCTTCTCCATGTTGGTGATGGTCGACAACATGTCGTCGGCCTGCTTGAGCATGTTGGCCATCATGTCCTGCTGGTACTTCTCGTTCATCTTCTGCGTGGTGCCCTGCATGCTGATCTGGAACGGGATCGAGGTGTGCTCGATCGGGGTCCCCTGCGGGCGGGTGATGGCCTGCACGCGGCCCACACCCTCGGTGCGGAAAATAGCCTTGGCGATCTTGTCGATCACCAGGAAGTCCGCGGAGTTGCGCAGATCGTGATCGCTTTCCACCAGCAGCAGTTCGGGATTCATCCGAGCCTGCGAGAAGTGCCGGTCCGCGGCCGCGTATCCCTCGTTGGCAGGCAGATCGGCGGGCAGGTATTCGCGGTCGTTGTAGTTGGTCTGGTAGCCGGGCAGCGCCAGGAGGCCCACCATGGTGATCGCAATGGTGGTGACCAGGATCGGTCCGGGCCAACGCACCACGGCCGCACCGATCTTGCGCCAGCCACGGGTGCGCATGGCGCGCTTGGGTTCGAGCACCTTGCCGAACTTGGTGACCACGGTGATGATCGCCGGTCCCAGCGTCAACGCCGCCAGCACCACGGTGATCATGCCGATCGCCAGCGGGATACCGAGGGTCACGAAGTACGGAAGCCTGGTGAAGTGCAGGCAGAAGGTGGCGCCGGCGATGGTCAGACCGGAACCCAGCACGACGTGCGCGGTGCCGTGGAACATGGTGTAGTACGCGGACTCCCGGTCCTCACCTTCGGCGCGGGCCTCCTGATATCGGCCCAACAGGAATATCGCGTAGTCCGTGGACGCGGCGATGGCCAGCGTCACCAACAGACTGGTGGCGAACGTCGAAAGACCGATGATCTCGTGGTAGCCCAGGAAGGCCACCACACCACGGCCGGCCAGCAGACTGAGCACCACCATGAAGATGGTGACGATCATCGTGATGAACGACCGGTAGATCAGCAGCAGCATCACGATGATGACCGTGAACGTCAGCGCCTCGATCATCTTCAGGCTGCGGTCGCCGGCGATCTGCTGATCCGCCTGCAGCGCTGCGGGTCCGGTGACGAACACCTTGAGGCCCGGCGGCGCCTGCATGTTGTAGACGATGTCCTGGACGGCCTCGATGGACTCGTTGGCCAGCGCCTCGCCCTGGTTACCCGCGGTGTAGACCTGAACGTAGGTCGACTTGCCGTCGGCGCTCTGCGCGCCGGAGGCGGTCAGCGGATCGCCCCAGAAATCCTGGATGTGCTGGACGTGCGCCGTATCGGCCTCCAGCTTGGAGATCATCTCTTTGTAGAAGTCGCGGTCGGCTTCGTCGAGCTGCTGCTCGTCCTCCAGCACGATCATGATCGAGCTGTCGGAGTTGTACTCCTCGAAGACCTTGCCGACCCGCTTGGTGGCGATCACCGAGGGCGCGTTGTCCGGGCTCATCGAGACCGAGCGCATCTGCCCGACCTCTTCGAGCTGCGGCACCGAGACGTTGAGGAAGCCGATCAGCACGACCCAGCCGATGATGATCGGCAGTGCCAGGGTGCGGACCGCCTTGGCGATACCGCCGCGGTGTTGGGGCTCGGCGACCGGAATGGCGTCGGTGCGGGGTTCGCTCATGCGGCCACCTCGCAGGCTCGGGTGCCGCATGCATAGCGGTTGATTCGCTCGCTGCGCTCGCTCATGCGCTCTTCACCAGGCAGTAGGTGTGCGCACCCACGCCGTCGACGGTGCGTTCGTCCTTCACCTCGTCATCGACGGTGATCCGGCAGGACAGCGTGCTGCCGTCGCCCTGCCCGGAGATGGTCGGGAACACCGAAGGCGCCGTGGTGCTCAGCGTGATCTCCCAGGGCAGCGTGACGTTGTYGGCACGCACCGGACGGGCGTCGAGATCCATGTAGTTCACATTGGCCGTCGCGCCGGGCTCGCCCCACACCTCGTACTTGACGACCTTGGGGTCGAACGGCTCGGTATCATCGGAGGCGCTGTTCTCGGTCGAGATGTAGCCGGGACCGGTCCCGAAAAAGGTACGAACCCGCATCACGGTGAACGTCGCCACCAGGACCACCGCCACGATGACCAGTGGGATCCAGATCCGCTTCAGCACGTTCACCGCTGGGACGCCATTCGCCTATTGGGCCTTTCGCATAGCCTTGCTAACCGACTGCGGTCAGGTTAGCCATACGGCTAAGCTAGTACAAGTCGCACGGCTAGAAAATGTGACGCGGACAACTTATCGTCCGCATTGCGGTCCGCGACATGTCAAAGTGTCCGCAATGTCATGTCGGTGAGACGGAGCTGAGGAAGGGACGGGGACGATGGCCAAGCCGGTATCGCAGCGCGGATTCGCGCGCGAACGGGTGATCGAGGCCTCGCTGTCCCTGTTTGCCGAACGCGGCGTCAACGGCACCTCGCTGCAGATGATCGCCGACCACCTCGGCGTCCGGAAAGCCGCCATCTACTACCAGTTCCACACCAAGGACGACATCGTGCTCGCGGTGGTGCGCCCGGTCTTCGACGATATGGCGCGGCTGGTCCGCATCGCCGAGTCCATCGCGTCGCCCGATTCCCGCCGCGACGCGACCATCAGCGGTTTCGTCGAACTCGCCGTGCGCCATCGCCGCATCGGGTCGCTGTTCTACGGCGACCCCGCCGTCATCTCGCTGGTGCAGTCGCATCAGGAATTCGAGGACATCTCCAACAGCCTGCGCGAACTCCTCATCGGCGCGGCGCACGATATCGGCACCCGGGTCGCGATCGCCATGATCACCGCGGGAGTGTTCGGAAGCACCGCCGAGCCGCACCTGCAGGACGTCTGMGACGCCGATCTGCACCGGGTACTGCTCGACTGCGCACAGAACCTGCTGCACGCACCGCACTCAGCCGGCGCCCACCTCAGCCGGTAGCGGCGGCGGCAGCGGCGTGGTCGAAGTCCGGGTCGTCGAGGTCTGAGTCGAGGTGGTCTGAGTCGAGGTCGTCACCTCGCTGAACTCTTCGGACTTGTGCACGTCGAGCAGCGACTCGTCCCGGATCACGTCGTCCCCCGCGCTCACCACGAGCGACTCGGTGGTGACGGTGTAGGACAGTCCGTCGTTCTCCGCCACATATCCGTCACCGGTTGCGGTGGCCGGCAACACCAGCCGGGCTCCGTCGCGCACCCGAACCCCGCGGTACTGGTAGCTGCCGTCGGACTGTTCGCAGATCGCGATCCGCGATGTCTCGGTGCTGCCGAAGATCACGGCGGTGGCCGGGGATGTACAGCGCGCAGTGGATTCCAGGTAGCCCTGGCTGTCCGATTCCGGGGCGGCATCGGCCGAGGCCGACATCACGAGCACGGTGGCACCCGCCGCGGCGGCCACGGCCAGACCGACCACCAGGCGGCGTGACGGGTGGGCGGTGGGAGTTCCAGGAGCAGACATCGATCCCAGCTGACCACGACCTCGCACGTTTCTGCCACCGGTGATGCCGACCCGTGATGATTTCGCGCCCGTCACGCAGTCTGTCTTGTATGACCACACGCACAGCACTCATCACCGGCGGGGCACGCGGGCAGGGCCGCGCGCACGCGATCGCCCTGGCCCGGTCGGGCGCCGACATCGTGTTCTGCGATATCGCGGCCCCGATCGACGAGGTGGACTACGAACTGCCCACCCCCGCCGACGTGCAGGAAACGGTTCGCGCCGTCGAAGCGACCGGCAGGCGATGTGTCGCACTGACCGCCGACGTCCGGGACCTGAGCGCCATGCAGGCGGTCGCCGATGCCGCCTTCGACCACTTCGGGCGCCTCGACATCGTCATCGCGAACGCCGGTATCGCCAGCGGTTCACCACTCGCGTCCATGTCCGAGCAGCGCTGGCGCACCATGATCGACGTCAACCTCACCGGTGTCTTCAACACCTTCCGTGCGGTACTGCCGCGGCTGATCGAGCAGGGCACGGGTGGGCACCTCATCGCCACCGCCTCCAGCGTCGCGACGACCGGGGCCCGCGATGCCGCGCACTATGCGGCGGCCAAGGCCGGTGTCGTCGCGCTGGTGCGGTCACTGTCCTATGAGGTCGCCGAGCACGGCATCACGGTCAACGCCCTGCTGCCCTCCGGCGTGGACACCCCGATGATCCACAATCCGATGACCTACCGGACCATCCGGCCCGACCTGGCAGACCCGGGACGCGCCGACGTCGAGGAGATCTTCGCCAAGGGCCGACCGCGGCCCGGGCTGCTGGAACCCGAGGACGTCGCCAACGCGGTGCTCTACCTGGTGTCCGATCAGGGTCGGCTGCGCTCCGGTGACGCCTTACCGCTGTCCAACGGAATGGACTGAGCCGCAACGCTATTCCGGGTCACCGTATTCGTCGAACCAGTAGGCCAGCTTGCCGCGGCGGCTGACCGCACGCAGCCGGGCCTCGGCAGCGGCCCGCATCGTGCTGGTGGTGACGATGAGCAACTCGTCTCCGGTGGCGAGGCGGGTGTCGGGCAGCGGGACGAAGGTGTGCCCGTCCCGGATGATCAACGTGATCACCGCCGGGTCGGGCAGCCGCAGCTCCAGGATCGTCACGTTGTGCAGTCGCGACGGTGACTGCACCTTCATGGTGAGCAGCTCGGCGTCCAGGACGTCCAGCGGCGCCGCCTCGACCTGGATCTCACGGGTGGCTCCTCCGTCGGTCAGGCCCAGCAGCCGGGCGATCAGGTGCAGGCTCGGCGCCTGGATCAGGGTGAAGATCACCACCAGGATGAAGACGATGTTGAGCAGCCGCGAACTGCCCGCCACCCCGGCGACGATCGGGAAGGTCGCGAGCACGATGGGCACCGCACCGCGCAGACCGGCCCAGGACAGGAAAAGCTGTTCGCGGAACGGGATGCCGAAGCCGACGAGCGACGCCGCCACCGACACCGGCCGGGCGACCAGCAGCAGTATCGTCCCGACGATGATCGCCGGCACGATGTCGCGGGGCAGCTCGCTCGGGTCGACGAGCAGACCAAGCAGCACGAACAGCCCGATCTGAGCCAGCCAGCCCAGCCCTTCGGCGAAGGACCGTGTCGTCGAGCGGTGCGGCAGACCCGAGTTGGCGAGCACCACCGCCGCCAGATAGGCAGCCAGGAATCCGCTGCCGTGCAGGCTGCCCGCGGCGGCGAAGGCCACCACCCCCAACCCGAAGGTGGCGATCGGATACAGACCGGATGCCGGCAGCGCGATGCTGCGCAAGGTGAGCGCGCCGAGAAAGCCGACGCCCAAACCGATCACGGCGCCGGCCACCAATTCGAAGACGATCTCGCCGAGTGCGCCGGCCGGTTCGAACACGAACGGCACCACGCTGAACATCAGCACCAGGATCACCGCGGGAGCGTCGTTGAACCCGGACTCGGCCTCCAGCAGGCCGGCCAGCCGCCGCGGCAGCGGGAGCACCCGCAGCACCGAGAACACCGCCGCCGCATCGGTCGAGGACACGATCGCCCCCAACAGCAAAGCCAGCTGCCAGTCGAAGCCGAGCAGGAAGTGCGCCGCGGCAGCGGTGATCAGGGTGCTCACCACCACGCCGACGGTGGCCAGCGCACCCGCCGGTGCCAGCACCTTGCGGATGTCGGAGAACCTCGTGGTCAAACCGCCCTCGACGAGGATCACCGCCAGCGCGGCGGTGCACACGTTGCGGGCGACCTCCACGCTGTCGAAGTCCAGGCCCAGCCCGTCCTCGCCGAGCACCACACCGACCAGCAGGAAGAACAACAGGGCGGGAAAGCCGACCCGCGTCGCCACCCGGGTACCGATGATGCTTGCGAGCAGCACAAGGCCGCCGATCAGCATCGCCAGGTACAGCTGGTGCAACGTCATAGGGTTAAGTCAAGATAGCCGGGTGGCAGTACGCAAGATGCGGATCGGGATAGCGGGCGCCGGTAACGTCGGCCGCTCCGTCGCGCGCGAACTGCTCGAATACGGCCACAAGGTGCTGCTCATCGAACGCGAGCGGCGGCGTTTCGAACCGCACACCGTTCCCGGCGCCGACTGGTTGCTCGCCGACGCCTGCGAGCTGTCCGCGCTGCAGGAGGCGGGGGCGCAGACCTGCGATGTGATGATCGCCGCGACCGGCGACGACAAGGCCAACCTGGTCGTCGGTCTGCTCGCCAAGACCGAGTTTGGGGTACGGCGGGTGGTCGCTCGCATCAACGATGTCGACAACCAGTGGCTGTTCAGCCAGGCGTGGGGCATCGACGTCGCGGTCTCGACGCCGGGTGCGCTGGCCGCCGGCATCGAGGGAGCCATCGACGTCGGCCATCTCGTCCGGTTGATGGGTCTGCGTGAGGGTCATGCCAGTCTCACCAAACTTACGCTGCCCGAAGACAATTCGCTGGTCGGCCAGCGGGTGGATCAGCTGGAACTGCCGTCCAACACCGCACTGGTGACGCTGCTGCGCGGTGACACCGTGCTGATCCCGAAGCCCGGGGACATCTTCGCGACCGGTGACGAACTGCTGCTGATCGGCGGCGAGGGCGACAGCCACTCGGCGATATTGCGCACGTAATCCTTGAACGCCAGCAGTGGGTAGGGGTCCTCGCTGATGCCGGTGCCGGGAGCCTCGGTGACGAAGCTCGGCGCCCCGTAACCGATGTCCCAGTTGTAATCCGCGAAGTGGTGGAACGTGGACTCCGCCAGCGCCCGGCCCAGCGGCCTGCCGTCGGGGGTCGTCTCGCCGTCGAGCAGGACGGCCAGGTTGAACCGGCGGCCGGTGTGGGCGCTGCGGCCCTGCGCCAGCACGCCGGCATGCGGGATGTCCGCCGATACCGCGCCCTCGTGCGGGTGGGCGGGGAACCATTCGATGCGCCCGCTGCGGGTCTGTCCGGTGCGCAGCAACTCGTGCACGGTGTCACCGCCGAGCACCGGCTGGTAGTCGCCGTTGGCGCCGGAATGATAGTTGGGCCAGGCGATATCGGGGTTGTCCTGGTCATCGCACAGCGCCGCCGGGTCGTCCACGCTGTGGTGGAACTGATTGACCGCGCCGAGCGAACCCAGTTGCAGCAGACAGCAACCCAGGTCCTGGTGGTCGCGGGCGGTGAGCACTCCCCCGCCGTTCTCCCGGAACCGCACGATCGCCTCGGCGTCGGCGGCGCTGAGCCCGTCGCCGACATCCACCGCCATCAACCACACCTGGTCGATGCCGAGCTTGTCGACGTGGCTGAGCACGGGATCGTTGTCGACGCCACCGACCCGGTTGCGCGCGACGACCTGATGCCCGGCGTGGCGCAGCTCCCGGGCCAGCAGCGAGAAGCGGCTGATATCCCAGTCGTCGGGGTCTTTCGTGATGGTGGTCTGCAACAGGATTCTCGACATGCTCATCAGATTGGCAGCCCCGCGGGTGCTGCGAACCCTTGGAAATCCGTAGTCAGTCGGGCGCCTGAGAGGCAAGCCAGTCCTCGAATCGGGTCTCGAAGCGGATGGCGCCACCGGACGGGATGAGTGTGCGTTTCTCGATGCCGATCCCCCAATAGGGGGCGGCCGGATCGGCGATGACGGTGCGGTGGTCCCCCCGCGCCAGGAATGCGACCCGGACGATCTCGTCGAGCCGGTAGGTCGTGGGCCCGCTCACCTCGACGACCCCGCCGATCGGATCCCCGGCCGCGGCGATGACGAGCGCCTCGGCGGCGTCGGCACACGCGATGGGCCGGATCAACACCGGAGGCAGACGTACCGTGTCGCCGGCGGCACCGAATTCAGCGATGGTGTCCAGAAATTCGAAGAACGTCGTCGAACGCACGATGCTGTGCGGAATCGCCCCGGCGGCAATGAGGTGCTCCTGCAACATCTTCGCCGCGTAGTAGCCCTTCCCGATGGCGAGCAGATCCACCCCGACCACCGACAGCACGACGTGATGCCGCACCCCCGCCGCGGCCTCAGCTGCGAGCAGGTTCACCGTCGAGGTGGCGAAGAACTCACGCGCCGCGGCGTCTTCGTGTAACGGGGCGTCCGAGGCGTCGACGACCACGTCGGCGCCCCGGATCACCTCCGTCAGTCCCACACCGGTGACGGTGTCGACACCGGTCGAGGTGGCTGCGGCGACGGCGTCATGACCGATTGCGGTCAAGCCGCGCATCACCTTTGACCCCAGCCTCCCCGTGCCGCCGATGACGACTATGCGCACTTCTGGGCGGACAACCAGTCTGCGAAGGTGGTCTCGAAGAGGGTGGCGGGACCGGCGGGCACGATGCTGCGGTCGTCGATGACGGCGCCGAAGTAGGGCGCGGCGGGGTCGGTGACGACCTCACGTGGGTCGCCCTTGGCGGCCAACCCGGTGCGCACGAAATCGTCCATGCCGATCTTCTCGGGTCCGGCGATCTCCACGGCGCCGTTGACCGGTTCGCCGACGGCTCCGCGGGTGACGCCGGTGGCGACGTCTTCGGCGGCGATCGGCTGCATGGCGGCGTGCGGCAGGCGGACGGTGTCGCCGTCGGTGGCCGATCCGGCGATGGCCTCGACGAACTCGTAGAACTGGGTGGCGCGCACGATCGTGTACGGGACGCCCGATTCGGCGATCAACGTCTCCTGGGCCACCTTGGCCCGCATGTAGCCGCTGTCCGCGACGCCGCCGGCGCCCACCACCGACAGCGCCACATGGTGACCGACACGCTGTTCGCGCTCGGCCGCCAGCAGATTCCTTGTCGAGGTGGTGAAGAACTCCAGCACATCGTCGTCGGCGAAGGACGGCGAGTTGGTGACGTCGACGACCACCTGGGCACCGGCCAGCGCCGCGGCCACACCCTCACCCGAGATGCTGTCCACCCCGGTACTCGGGGAGACACCCACCGCGTCATGACCCAGCTCGGTGAGCTTGGCGACGACCTTCGAGCCGATCAGACCGGTTCCCCCGATGACCACGATCCTCATTTTCAGCGCCTTTCCGAAGTGTTCGAGCTGTCCACTTCAGCTTGGTGGCCGGGACCTCTACGCAAACCCTTGAAAGTCCGTAGTCAGCGTGGCCATCAAATTGGGCTGACGTATGCTCGGGGCCGCAATGGCAAGTAGTTGATACCCGAGGGGGCTGGCGTGCTCAAACTGGTTTCTCCGCACACCGAGGAACTACTCGCCGAGGTCCCGATCTCCACCGCCGACGAGATCGACACCGCCGTGAGCGCGGCACGTGCCGCCATCGACTCCGGCCCGTGGCCACGGATGGCACCGGGTGAGCGTGTCGAGGTGCTGCGCCGGTTCGCCGATGTCTATCGCGCGCACGGCAAGGAAATCGCCCAGCTCATCACCGCCGAGATCGGTGCACCGATCACCTTTGCGCAGCGGGCCCAGATCGGCTTGCCCGCCATGATGATCGGCGCGTTCTGCGATACCGCGCAGGGCTACGACTGGCAGGAGATCCGGCCCGGGTTCTTCGGGTCCGACATCCACGTCCGCAGGGAACCCGTCGGTGTGGTGGCCGCGATCGTGCCGTGGAACATGCCGCAGTTCCTCACCATCGCCAAACTGGTGCCCGCGCTGCTGGCCGGGTGCGCGGTCATCGTGAAGCCGGCGCCGGAAACCTCGTTGGACGCGCTGTATCTGGTCAAGTTGTTCGAGGAGGTGGGACTGCCGCCCGGGGTGGTGTCCGTGCTGCCCGGCGACAACACGGTCGGCGAGCGATTGGTCAGCCATCCCGGCGTCGACAAGGTCTCGTTCACCGGATCCACCGCCGTCGGCAGGGCGGTGGCCGCCGCGTGCGCGGCCAACCTCACCAAGGTCAGTCTGGAACTCGGCGGCAAGTCCGCGGCCATCATCCTCGACGATGCCGATCCCGCCACGGTCGCCGCGGGGGTGCGCTCGGCCAGCCTGTCCAACAGCGGCCAGATCTGCAATGCGCTGACCCGCATCCTCGTTCCCGCCGCTCGGCAAGAGGAGTTCGTCGACGCGCTCGCCGCCGAGATCGCCTCCATCAAGGTCGGCGACCCGACCGATCCGCAGACTCAGCTCGGACCGCTGGTGAACCGGCGTCAGCAGCAGCGGGTGCTCGACTACATCAGGATCGGCCGGGACGAGGGCGCCCGGCTCGTGGTCGGCGGCACGGAAGCTCCCGCCGGTCTCGACCGTGGCTGGTATGTGCGCCCCACGCTGTTCGCCGACGCGCAGAACTCGATGCGCATCGCACAGGAGGAGATCTTCGGACCCGTTCTGACGGTCATCGGGTACCGCGACGAGCGGGAGGCCGCCGCACTCGCCAACGACTCCGGATACGGACTGGCGGGATCGGTGTGGACAGCCGACACCGACCGCGGGCTGGCCATCGCCGCGCAGATCAAGACCGGCACCTTCGGCGTCAACCAGGGCTACACGATGGACCCATTCGCACCCTTCGGTGGTGTCAAGGACAGCGGGTACGGCCGCGAACTCGGCCGCGAGGGTCTGGAAAGCTACCTCGATACCAAATCAATCGCCGTCGCGGCAGGAGTGTGATCGTTTGTCCACGTTGAGTTTCGATGGTCGCGTCGTCGTGGTGACGGGGGCCGGCGGCGGCCTCGGCCGTTGCCACGCTCTCGAATTCGCCCGCCGCGGTGCCCAAGTCGTGGTCAACGACGTGGGGGCGGCCGTCGACGGCACCGGGCCGGCGACATCGGCGGCGCAGGCCGTGGTCGACGAGATCACCGCGGCCGGCGGATCTGCGGTCGCGAACACCGATTCGGTGGCCACCGACGAGGGCGGCAAGGGCATCATCGGCACCGCGACCGAGGCCTTCGGCCGGGTGGATGTGCTGATCAACAATGCCGGCATCCTGCGTGATGCCGCGTTCAAGAACATGACCGCCGATCAGGTCGATGCCGTGCTGGACGTGCATCTGCGGGGCGCCTTCAATGTCACCCGCGCGGTATGGCCGGTGTTCCGCGAGCAGGACTACGGACGCATCGTCATGACGACCTCGGGCTCCGGCCTGTTCGGCACCTTCGGGCAGTCAAATTATGGGGCGGCCAAGACCGGGCTGGTCGGGCTGATGAACGTGTTGGCGATCGAGGGGCAGCGCAACAACATTCGGGTCAACGCCATCTCGCCCATCGCCAGGACGCGGATGACCGAGAACACCATGACCGAGTTGGTGAAGGACCTGGATCCCGAGGACGTCACCCCGGTGGTCGTCTACCTGGCGCACGAGAGTTGCGAGCGGACGGCCAACATCTACCGCGTCGGCGGCAAGCACGTGTCGCGGGTCTTCATCGCCGAGACCGCCGGTGTGGATCTGGAGGCTCCGACCGCGGAAGCCTTCGCCGCCGAGATCGACGCCATCGATGACGCCGGGTCGTTCACGATCCGGGGCGGACCGGCGCGCACGTAGTCCTTGTCGATTAGGTGAACTAAGCGACGGAGCGCGATTGCCCACCAAAGCGGGCCGCGCCCAGCGCCTTTCGGTTAGGCCCGCTAATCGACGGGGACTACAAGAACGCGATACCAAGCGTGGCTTGCCGCCCACGACGAGCCCGCACCCTTCTGAGTGTCCCTCCGTTAGAGCTGCTAAGCGAAGGAGCTCGAATATGACTCATTGTCACTAGTTTTCGTTTAGGCGACCTAATGGACGGGGATGATTCCCGCTTTCGCGCGTAGCGTTCGCAACATGACTGCACGCGAATGAAGGGAGTCAGGATGAACCTCAGGAAGCTTGCCGGAGCCGTTGCGGCCACCGCGCTCATGGTCAGCGCAGGCGCCGTCACCGCTGGGCCGGCATCGGCGGTGGATAACATCAAGCCATTCGATCAGCAGATGCGAATACTCGATTACACCGGCGCACCATCGGTCGGTTACACGGTCAGGGACCTCGTGCCGAGTTCCGACCCAGTGCCACACAACGGTCAGTTGTACGAAGCCTCGCTGACGGTAGAGACGTTCGGGGCGCAGGCCGATCCTTTGATCTACCGGTTCAACGCCCGTGCCGAGAACTCGACCCTGTACCCGCTCGTCGGCGCCGCGGGCGTCGGCGGAATGCTGCCGCCGGGCGCCAGTGCGACGGGCAAGCTCTATTTCGATGCCGTGGGGCCCGACGTACCGTTCAGCGTCGTCTACAACGACGGCATGCGCGACATTCTCGCGTGGATTCCCGGTTCTCCCGAGGGAGGTACCCGCCCCTGAGCGAACTACTGGATGGGTTCATCCCCGAGCACCGTGGTGCGCAACATCTCTCGGGGTGAGTTCGGCTCGTACTGTGCGGCCCGGTGCAGCACGCCCTGGTTGTCCCAGATCACCGTGTCGCCCACCGCCCACTTGTGGCTGTACACCTTGTCGGTGGTGGTGGAATGCTCCAACAACTCGGCGAGCAGCGCGCGGCCCTCGTCCAGATCCATGCCCACGATGTAGTCCGCCGAGGCACCGAGCACCAATGACTTACGCCCGTTGCGGTGCGTCCAGATCAGCGGATTCTCGTGTGTGGGCCGTGATTTCCACCGCTCCAGCTGCTCCGGCGTGGGATCGGGATAGACCCGGCGCTGGGATGCCTCCAGGGAATGCACGACACGCAATGATGCGTAGCGCTCTTTCTCCCCGTCGCTGAGCGTCTCGTAGGCGGCATAGGAGTTCGCGAACTCGGTTTCACCACCACGGGCGGCGACCTGGATTGCCGACAGCACCGTTGCCTTCTGCGGGCATTCACCGGCCGTCGGCGTGCACCCGTCGATATGCCAATCGAAGGTCGCCTTCAGGTACTCGGCCGCCTTGTTCTTGGTCTTGTCCAGCGTGATCGGATAGATGCCCGACACCGGATGGTGGCCATCGGCCGACCGGTCAATCTCGCCGAGCCGCTCGCAGAAGGCCACCTGCGCCTGCGGATCCTCGTCGAGATGCAGGTCGTGGAACACCAATACCCCGTTGTCCTCCAACGCCTCCAGCACTGCCGATGCCAGACCGTCGTCGTTGGCCAACCGCTCCGGGTCGACGCCGCTTACTTCGGCTCCCACCGAGGCGGTGAGCTTGTTGATGGTGAGCACACTCATGGTGCGTCCTCTCTCAGGGTGTGGGTTCGCCGGTGCGGATCATCACCGCGTCGGCGGCGTCCACGGGTGCGGGTTGGTGCATGATCTCGATCGACATCGCGACCATCACCAGGGAGTAGATGAGGTGCAGCAGATTGGTCGCATCCTCGGGCAGGTCGTCGAGGGGGAACTTGTCGCAGTAATCGATGGCCTCTTCCAGCCGCGGGAAGAAGGCGTCGTAGAACGCCTGCATGGTCGGCATGGAGCTCGCCAGCCGCTGCTCCCAGCGCTCCGTCTCGGTGGCCAGACACCAGGTTTCGGTGAAGGGTTCCAGTTCTTCGAATGGGGCCGGTAGTTGCTTGGTTGCCATCGTCAGACCTTCGCCGGTGCGGTCTCGTGCTGGTACCGCTCGACCCAGTCGACGGCCACCTTGTGCAGGTGGCGCACCAGAATCTCCTGATCGTTGACCGGGAACTCGTCGATCACGTCGTACTCCAACGCCGCCTGGGTGCCGCCCAGCATGCCGGCATCCTGCAGTGCGAACTCCTTGAGCACCACCGCGGCGACTTCGTGCTCGATGCGTTCCCGCACGGACCGCGCCGGGTGGAAATAGGTGAAGGCCTCGAAGCGGTGGGTGTTGTGCGAGGTCGGCCAGTACCGGTAGAGCAGGTACCAGCCGCCGTAGATCAGGATTTCCAGGTTGGGGAAGATCTGGAAGTTGCTGATGCCCCACGGCTGGATACCACCGGGATTCAGTCCGGCCGGCAGCTCGCCGATATCCGGTGTCCGCCACGGCCCGACCAATCCACTCTGGGTGGCCCGCTCGATCGGGTACATGTACTCGTCGGCGAGCAGCCAGCGCCGCGTCCCGGCCGTGGAGACCAGCCGGTGCGGCCCGTCGAGCTGGAAGTGCCCGCAGGTGAATCCGGCACTGGGATTGCGCACTTCGGCAGGAACCTGCTGGGTGTGCAGCGAGGGCACGTGGTAGTACTCCTGGAAGGCGTCGGCGAAGATCTTCCAGTTGCTGTTGTTGTGGGCCACCCATTCGTAGGTCTCGGTGAGCTTCCCGAAGGGGTAGTCGTCGAGGCCGGTGATCATGGGGCCCAGGAATTCCCGCAGGCTCTGCCGGGGCTCGACATCCAGATTGACGAAGATGAATCCGGCCCACACATCGCAGTGCACCTCGAGCAGTCCGTAGTCCGCGGTGTCGAAGTCGACGAATGCCTCGGGATTGGGTACGTGCACCAACGTGCCGTCCACGGCGTATCGCCAGCCGCACTGTGCACAGTTCAATTCCGCGCTCTGCCCCGACTTTTCACCGACAAGTCGGTTACCCCGGTGACGGCACACATTGTGGAATGCCCGCACCGCATCGTCGTCGCCGCGCACCAGGATCAGCGATGCGTTGACGACCTCGATCTCCTTGGCGAGGTAGCTGCCCACCTGCGGCAGCTCCTCGACGCGGGCCAGGTTCAGCCAGGCCCGCTTGAAGACGGCTTCCTTCTCCAGCTCGTAGAACGCCGGGGACGTGGAGTCCCGGAACGATATCGGTCCGGTCCCGAGTTCCGGGTAGTGCTCCGTCCAGGACCCCTCAACCGGTTTCGGCCATTGCGTCATGCGAACCTCCTCCTCATCACATCACTGCCCCGCCGTTGACCCCGAGCGTCTGGCCGGTGATGAACTTGGCCTCCTCGGAGCACAGGAAGGCCACCGCCGCAGCGATATCGTCCCCGGTGCCGAGATGCCCGACCGGGATGTTCGCGGCGATTTCCTCGTTGCTCTTGAGATACCCCGCAGCCTGGCCCTGGTGCTGCATCGGCGTTTCAATACCCGAGGGCGGGATGTTGTTGACCGTGATGCCGCGGCTGGCGTACTCACGTGCCAGCGACTTGGTCAAGGTCAGCAACGCGCCCTTCGAGGCCGCATAGTGGGCGGCGAACGGTGAACCCCGCTGCGCGCTCGACGACGAGATCATCACGATGCGCCCCCAGCCGCTTGCCACCATGTCCGGCAAGGCGGCCTGACAACAGTGGAACGTGCCGGTGAGGTTCACCTCGATGATGCGCGTCCACGCTTCGGAAGTGATCTCCTCGAAGGGCGCGAACCCGAACAGCCCTGCGCTGGTGACCAGGATCTCGATCGGGCCCAGTTCACTGCGCACCTTGGCGTAGGCATCGTCGACGGCGACCCGGTCGGAGACGTCCCCGGCCACGGCCACCGCGGTGATTCCCTCGGCGCGCAACTCATCGGTGACCCGTTGGGCCGCTTGCGCATTCACATCGAAGACGGCGACCTTGTGGCCGCGCCGGCCCAACTCATGACAGGTGGCCTCACCCATCCCGGATGCCCCGCCGGTCACCACTGCAACGCGACTCATCGCATCCTCCTGTTGTTACTCATAGACGAACCGAATGGTCGCACTGGTGGGTAGCGCCTGACAGGTAACCACGAGTCCCTCGGCGATCTCGTCCTCGTCGAGCGCGTCATTGTTCAGCAGGCGCGCGCTGCCTTCGGTCACCTGCGCGATACACGTTCCGCACGAACCTGTTTCGCAGGATGAGGGCGCCCTGAGCCCCGCCATCCGGGCCATCTGCAGCAGGGTGTGTCCCGCCCGGTAGTCCACCGTGACCGTTTCCCGGTCCAGCTCGATCGTCACGGTCTCGGTCACCGGGGCGCCGGCCGACGGGGTCGGGACCGGCGCCACGGTGAAGCGCTCCAGATGCACCTGCTCCGCCGGGACTCCGGCGGCCAGCAGTGCCCGCTCGACAGTGTCCATGAACGGGCCCGGACCACAGACGAAACAGTCCGCATCGGTTCCGGTCTCGGCGATGAACGCGGCGATCTTCTCCGCGGTCACCACGCCCTGCTCGACGTCGAGGTGATGCTGGAGTCCGAAGCGGTCACCGTGCTCATCGACGAGGCCGTTGAGAGCCTCCCTGAAGATGACCGACTTCACCTCACGATTGGCGTAGAGCAACCGAGCGCGGCCGGTGGACTCTGCCAGCTCGGTCTGAATCAGCGAGAACACCGGCGTGATACCGCTGCCGCCGGCAAACGCCACCAGCTCACGACCGTTGCCGGAGCGGACGAAGCGACCCTCAGGCGCTGCGACACTGATCCGATCCCCCGGTGCCGCATGGTCATTGAGCCAGTTGGACACCACGCCGTCACGGTCACGCTTGATGGTGACCCGCAGGTCTCGGTGCTTCACCGGCGAGGACGACATCGAGTAGCAGCGGCGGTACTCCTGTCCGTCCACCGGGACGCGCAGCGCGAGGTACTGCCCGGCGCGGTAGGAGAAGTGCTCGGCCAGGTGCGGCGGAACATCGAAGACGATCGAGATCGCGTCGTCGGTCTCGCGCACCACATCCTTGATCCGCAGCGATGTGAAGCCGTCCGCGTCGGCGGTTTCGGCGGCAGCTTCGCTCGGGGAGGTCATCTCCACAAGGTTATCAAGTACTTGTCATATATCTCAAGTACTAGATATGTAGGAGCGGTATCGGCTGATCAGGGGTCGACGTGGTCCGCGTACAGGG
>NZ_JBFUKN010000114.1:0-17708 GCF_056400845.1 Mycobacterium sp. P4_H6
TCGTGAAACCGCCCGCGCGAACGACGGGTACGCGAGTTTCGCCGACAATCGACGGCCACCGTTGCCGTTACCGATAGCATTTCGGCATGTTCAACGGCAAGCAGGCCATCGTGACCGGCGCAGGATCCGGAATCGGCGCCGCGCTGTGCCGCGCCCTGACCGCGGCGGGCGCCGAGGTGGTGTGCACCGACATCGACGAAGCCGCGGCGGCGCGCACCGCCGAACCGCTCGGCGCCCGGTGGCGCCGGCTCGATGTCGCCGATGCGGCCGCGGTCGCCGACTGTGTCACCGAGGTCGTCGACCGTGCCGGGCGGATCGACCTGCTGTTCAACAACGCCGGCATCACCTGGGGCGGTGACACCGAACTGCTGACCCTCGAGCAGTGGAACGCGATCATCGACGTCAACATCCGCGGGGTGGTGCACGGGGTGGCCGCCGCCTACCCGGTGATGGTGAAACAGGGCCACGGCCACATCGTGAACACCGCGTCGATGGCCGGGCTGGCCGCCGCCGGCCAGATCACCAGTTATGTGATGAGCAAGCACGCCGTCGTCGGGCTGTCCCTGGCGCTGCGCTCGGAGGCCGCCGGCCACGGGGTCGGAGTGCTGGCCATCTGCCCGACCGCGGTCGAGACGCCCATCCTGGACAAGGGCGCGGTCGGCGGGTTCGTCGGCCGTGATTTCTACCGGATGGGCCAGCGCAGCACCACGTTCGCCTCCGCCGACGACCTGGCCGCCGACAGCCTGCGCGCTATCGAACGCAACAAGGCGTTGCTGGTCTGGCCCCGGCAGGCCCGGATGGCGTGGCGGTTCGCCCGGTACGCACCGGGGTTGTTACAGCGCATGTCGATCGGGTTCGTCGAAAAGCAGCGCGCCGCACAGCGTTAGCGCCCCAGAAATCTTCCCCGTCGCTTCGCTCGCCCCAGGGGGTCTTCCCCGTCGCTTCGCTCGCCCCAGAAATCTTCCCCGTCGCTTCGCTCGCCCAGGATCAACCCGGTAGCACCGGCAGCGCACCCGCGATCATCAACGGGCGCACCTCCGACCAGGTGAGGTCGTCGTCGGCGGCCGAACCGGACAGCTGCAGCACCCCGCGCCGGTCGGCGACGTACACCGTCGACGGGTTCGCCGCCACCACCGTCACGGGGCCGGCCAGGTTGCCGCTGGGTCCGTCGGAGTTCACGCCGTCGAGGTTGACGTAGGACACCGGATGGGCGCCGTCGGTGCGGGTGACCACGATATCGTCGCCGGTGCGCCAGGACAGTGACACCGCGGTGTCCCCCAGCCCGAAGCCGAGCCGGCGCGGGTAGGTCAGCGCGTACCCGCCGCCGGGTGTCTGCTCGACGCTCGCCAGGATCACCCGCCCGTCGATCACCATCGCCGCCCGGGTGCCGTCGCGCGAGAGCTGCAGTTCGGTCATGGCGCCGGGGAACTTGGCCGACAGTGCGGTCGAGTCCACCGGGATGCGCGCGGGTTGCCCCGAGGCGTCCTGCAGCACCCGGACCACGTTGACGCCGTCGACCACGATCCAGATGGCGTCATCGAGCGACCAGCTGGGCCGGGTCAGGGTGCGCCCGTCGAGTGCCTGGCCGGCGGCGCCCCCGATCGGGCCGATCCACAACGAGGAGGCCATGTCCGGCGCACCGGGCCGCAGCACCATCACCGAGGCCACTTCCTGACCGGACCGCGACAGCGCCGCCGACACCTGGTCGGACATCTGCCCGAACGGGCCCGGCACCCGGGGCGCGCGCTGGCCGTCCAGCGACACCAGCGATCCACCCACCAGGGCGTGCAGGCCCGCGCCGGCGCCGTCGGCGGCACCGGGATCGCTGGCCGCCACGTCGGCGGTGTCCCAACCCTCGGCGAAGCGGTCGTCCAGCGCCGCTCCGTCCACATTGATCACGTACGGGCCGTTGATCCCGGCCCGCGACAGGGTCCAGATGATCTGCGCGGCAAGCAGTTGCCGGGTGTGCGGGTCGGTGGTCGACAGGTTCTCCAGCTCGATGCGGGCCCCGCCGTAGCCGCGGCCCACCCCGGTCTTGCTGCCGTCGGCACGGGTCACCGGGCCGCGCAGCCGCAGCGGTGCGGCCAGCAGGTTGCGCACGGTGCGCGCCATCTCCGGTCGCGGTCCGGCGATCAGCTTGCTCATCAGCTCGGTGGCCAGCTGATCGGAATCGGAGACCGCGACGTAGCGCGGGTCCGGCACCACGGTGTTGCCGGTGGGGTCGGTGAAGTAAAGGGTGTTGCGCTTATAGGTCTGCTGAAACTGCTGCCAGTCCAGRAAGACCCCGTTGGGCAGCCGGTCGATGCGCCAGCCCCCCGGGGTCTTGACCAGTTCGATCGGGCCCGGGTCCGGCAGTGCCCCTTCGGCCGTCTCGAACACTCCGAGCTCGGACAGTGAGCCGAGGATATCGGCCTGCATGCTCACCGTGACCAGGTCGGGCCGGCGCGTCTCGGTGAAGACGACCCGGTCGATCAGCAGCGCACTGCCGGCGTCGTCCCAACCGCGCGAAGCGGATTCGGTGAGGAACTGCCGGGCGGCCAGGTGCCGGTTGGCGGGATCGGCGGTGGCCTTGAGGAATTCGCGCAGCAGCACATCGGGTTCCATGCCCGGTGTCGGCGTGGGCAGGCTCGGTGGCGCGGGCCGTTCGACGGTCCCGAGCGCTTGCGGCGCCGAGGAACTCGGCACCCCGGCACAACCGGCGGTCGTCACGGCGAGCACGGTGGCCACGGCCAGACAGAGAACTCTCAGGGCGCGTGTCATACGCCCTCCGACTCGCGGTCGCGCCGGAGTGCGGGATCCTTGACCCGCGCCTGCGGTCCGGTGGATCCGCCCGAGATCCCGGGCGGCTTGAGCGGCAACGGACTCGTGGTGACCTTGTGGCCGCGCACCAGCGGCAGGGTCAGCCGGAAGCAGGCGCCCTTGCCGGGCTCACCCCACGCCTCCAGGCGGCCCTGGTGCAGCCGGGCGTCCTCGATGCTGATGGCCAGCCCGAGCCCGGTGCCGCCGGAGCGGCGCACCCGCGACGGATCGGAGCGCCAGAACCGGCTGAACACCAGCTTCTCCTCGCCGGGACGCAGCCCCACACCGTGGTCGCGAACCGTGACGGCGACGGTGTCCTCGTCGGCGGCCATCCGGATCTCCACCGATTTGCGCTCGGCATGGTCGATGGCATTGGCGATCAGGTTGCGCAGGATGCGTTCCACCCGGCGCGGATCGACCTCGGCGATCACCCCGTCGCTCGGCATGTCGACATCGAGCTGCACACCGGCGTCGGCCGCGAGGTGACCGACGTTGTCCAGCGCGCTCTGCACGGTGGAGCGCAGATCGACCGCCTCCACCGCGAGTTCGGCGACACCGGCGTCGTGGCGGGAGATCTCCAGCAG
Organism: Mycobacterium sp. P4_H6; assembly: GCF_056400845.1. Lineage (NCBI taxonomy): Bacteria > Bacillati > Actinomycetota > Actinomycetes > Mycobacteriales > Mycobacteriaceae > Mycobacterium > Mycobacterium sp. P4_H6. Next base: position 3,384 of record NZ_JBFUKN010000114.1, read on the forward strand.
GTCGGCCAGCAGGGTCTCGAAGCGGTCGAGCTCGTTGACCATCAGTTCGGTCGAGCGGCGCAACGCCGGATCCAGATCGTCGCTGTGGTCGTGGATCAGGTCGGCCGCCATCCGCACCGTCGTCAGCGGGGTGCGCAGTTCGTGGCTCACGTCGGAGGTGAAGCGGCGCTGCAGGTTTCCGAACTCCTCGAGCTGGGTGATCTGGCGGGACAGGCTCTCGGCCATATCGTTGAAGGAGACCGCCAGCCGCGCCATGTCGTCCTCGCCGCGCACCGGCATGCGTTCGGTCAGATGCCCCTCGGCGAAGCGCTCGGCGATCCTGGATGCCGAGCGCACCGGCAGCACGATCTGGCGGGCCACCAACAGCGCGATCGCCGCCAGCAGCCCGAGCAGCACGATGCCGCCGGTGGCCATGGTGCCGCGCACCAGGGCGATGGTGGATTCCTCGTTGTTCAACGGGAAGATCAGGTACAGCTCAAGATTGGTGACCGACGAGGTGCTGGGGCTCCCGACGATCAGCGCCGGCCCGGAGAACCCGTCGGTGTGCACGGTCGCGTACTGGTAGCTGACCTGACCGGCCTGCACGAAATCGCGCAGCGCATCGGGCACCTGCTGCACCGGGCCCGCGGCGGTCGCCGCACGGGGGCCGTCGCCGGGCACGACGAGCACCGCGTCGTAGGCGCCGGCCAGCCCCGGTCCGGCATCGGCCTTACGATCGATGAGGGTGTTGCGGGCCAGCTGCAGGCTGCTGTCCAGCGAGCGGGTCTCCTCGCCGCCGACGATGCCGCCGACGGTGTCACGGGCGCGTTCGATCTCCTCGGTGGCGGCGCGCACCTTGACTTCCAGGATGCGGTCGGTGATCTGGCTGGTCAGCACGAAGCCGAGCACCATGATGACGGCGAGCGACAGTCCCAGCGTCAGGGAGACCACCCGCAGTTGCAGGGACCGGCGCCAGGCATAGCTGACGGCGCGGCCCACCGCGCCCAGCCCGCGCAGCATCGGGGACGGTCCGCGGAAACGGCTGCGGACCCGACGTCGCGTACCCCAGATCACGAGCGCCGCCCAGCCGCGGGCCCACCGATCACGGAGGTCCGGCCTTGTATCCCACTCCTCGAACGGTCAGTACCACCTGCGGGTTCTCCGGGTCGGTCTCGACCTTGGCCCGGAGCCGCTGGACATGCACGTTCACCAACCGGGTGTCCGCCGGATGTCGGTAGCCCCACACCTGCTCGAGCAGCACATCACGAGTGAACACCTGGCGCGGTTTGCGCGCCAGTGCCACCAGCAGGTCGAACTCCAGCGGTGTCAGCGAGATCTGCTCACCGGCGCGGGTGACCTTGTGCGCGGGCACGTCGATTTCGATGTCGTGGATGGACAGCATCTCGGCGGGCTCGTCGTCGTTGCGCCGCAACCGGGCCCGCACCCGGGCCACCAGTTCCTTCGGCTTGAACGGCTTCATCACGTAGTCGTCGGCACCGGACTCCAGGCCCAGCACCACATCGACGGTGTCGGTCTTGGCGGTCAGCATCACGATCGGCACGCCGGAGTCGGCGCGCAGCACGCGGCAGACGTCGATACCGTTCATGCCCGGCAGCATCAGGTCGAGCAGCACGAGATCGGGCCGCAATTCACGGACGGCGGTCAGCGCCTGGCTGCCGTCTCCGATGACAGCGGTGTCGAAACCCTCCCCACGAAGCACGATGGTGAGCATCTCAGCCAGCGAGGGGTCGTCATCGACGACCAGGATCCGTTGCCTCATGGTGACCATGGTGTCACCACAAGGCGATAAAACCCGGGTGCCACGCGGGGTTCGCGGGCTTATCGGTCGATGTCAGGCGATGCGGTCGAGGATCGCGCGACGGCGGGTGCCTCGGCTAGAGCTTCGCGGCCAGCGCGACCGGGTCCGCGTCCGGGGGCACCACAATCCACTCCCCCGCCCAGTTCGCGGCGGCCAGCCCGGCATAGGCCGCGGCGGTGCGCTGCTGCAGACCGCGGTCACGTTCATAGGCATCGCGGGCCCGGTCGGCTTCCTGTTCGGCCCGTTGCCGCGCCCGCCGGTCGGCCAGCTCTACCGAAACATCGAGCAGCAGTTGATAATCCGGCGTGGGCAGCGCGAACCTGTCGAACTCCAGGCCGTACACCCAGTCCACGACCGCACCGTCGATGCCCTGATGCAGCCGCGCCGCGCTGTAGGCAGCGTTGGAGGCGACGTAGCGGTCCAGGATCACGACGTCGTGGGTGGCCGACAAGCGTTCGATCTCGTCCTTGGCCCCGGCCCGGTCCAGCGCGAACAACGCCGCCATCGCGTACACCGAGTCGGTGAGATCGCCGTGCTTGCCGTGCAGCGCCTCGGCCGCCAGGTCGGCGTGCACCGAGGCTCCGTAGCGCGGGAAGGCCAGCGTGGTGACCGACTTCCCCCCGGCTTCGAACGCCGCGCGCAACCCTTCGGTCAGCGTGCGCTTGCCCGCACCGTCCAGGCCTTCGATCACCATCAGCACGCTGGGAGCCTATGCCCCGGTCATCCAGCCCAACACGGTCAGGCCCACCACCGCGAACAGCAGCAGCGGCCCCGCGACACCGGCGATGCCTGTCGCCCCGGCGACGACGGCCGCACCGACGATCGCCGCCGCCCCCAGAAACAGCAGCCGCACCACCAGCAGCCGCGCGCTGCCCAACACCGCCCGCAACGTGGGGCCCGGGACGGTGCGCACGGTCCACGCGATGGCGACGAGCAACGGCACCGTGAGCAGGGCCGCGACCACCCGCGGCAGCGCGGTCGACACACCGTCGTCGCGCAGGGCACCCACCACGATGAGCGCCGAGGCCAGCAGGACCACCGCCGCGGTCGCCCAGCGCAGCACGCGGGTGAGCGCCAGCGCGATGTTTCCCAGCGCCAGCGGCGCAAGTGTCGGGTCCAGTCGAGTGGCCTCCAGCAGCCCGCGCACCGCCTTGGTGGTGGTGCCCATCCGCAGTCTGCCGACCGCGAGGTTGTGCACCGCCAGCGCATGATCGGGTTGCAGGCGCAACGCCTGCAGGTAGTCGGCCTCGGCCGCACGGGCACCCGACAGTGAACGCTGCAGGTCCCCGCGCAGCACCAGCGCATCCGGCGAGGCCGGACTGAGCCGCAGCGTCTGGTCGACGACCGCCAGCGCGTCGCGATCGCGCCCGGATTCGCGCAGCAGGCTGGCGTAGTTGTACTGCGCCAGAGGCGAATTCGGATGGCCGGCGGCCGTCTGCCAGGCCAGCGTCAGCGCCTCGGCAACACGACCCTGCCCGTAGAGCGCCAACGTCCGGGTGTGCATCGCGTCCTCGTCGCCGGGTGCGGAATCACTCACCGACGAACTCCGTCAGTTTGGCTTCCACCGCGGCCTTGTCCGGCGAGCCGAAGATTTTCGGTGACTCGCGGTCGAAGAACGAGATGTACGGGCAGTCATCCGACGGCCCGGGAACCGTTCCGAGGTTTTCGACCAACGTGCCCGTGCGCGCCTGGCGCAGTTCCACGGTGTACTCCACGGAGTACCGTCCGGCCTCATACAGCTCGCCCCCGGATTCGACATCGCAGGTTCCCTCTTTGACCTCGGTACCGGGCTTCCTCGACACACAGGCGACGGTGTCGACCTTCGTCAGATCGGTGCCGACGATGAACGGGGCGTCACCGGTGAAGGTGATCGTGGTCCACGCGCCGAGACCGTCGTCATCCGCGAACGCCATGATGGTGTGCGGCCTCTCGAAGGAGCGGGCGTTGCTCACCGAGCCGGCGCGGCAGACGATCTCGAAATCGGTGGGGCTGTGTGCGACCCGTGCGTTGGCAGCACGCTCGTCGTCGCTGACCTCGGCGCGGTCGGCAGCGGCGATCATGAGACCCGCGAACCCGGCAACGCAGACCGACACGATCACCGACAGCACGATGAGCAGACCGCGGTTGTTGGACGGAGGCGGTGGGCCTGGCGCAGCCCAGTAAGGCGGGCCCTGCGGTGGCCAGCCGGGTGGCGGGCCCTGTGGTGGCACACTCACGTTGCCGATCCCCCTCCGTCCGAGGGGTATTCGTCCCGCACCGACGGCTCCCCCAATGTCCCAGCCTAAGTCACCCGGAAGGAAGGGCAGCACACCAATTCGGGCGGGTCAGTACTGCCCGCAGTTCGGCGCCGTCGGCACCCCGTTGAACCGGTCGGCGACCCACTGCAAGGCAGGTTCACCGTCGACCGCCATCGGCAGCGCGTGGTTGATCACCAGCTTGTTGAAGATCGGCGGACCCTCGTTGGTGCGGAACTCGATGTCGCTGCCCTTGGCGCACCAGTCCTTGCCGAGTTGCACCACCGGCGCGTAGGGCACCAGCGGGTCATAGCGGTTGCTGTTGAGCAGCACCGGGGCATTGGGTTTCAGCGTGCCGAGCTTTTGCAGATCGAAGATCCCGCGGAACTGCGGGTCGTTCAACAGCTCCGGGATGGGATGGTTGAAGTAGGGCTGCAGGTGCCGGAACATGAACTTCGCGACCGTCTCCCCGACACACTGATCCCTGGTCTTGTCGACGAAGTCCATCCCGCGCGGGGTGAGCAGCGCCCGGATCTTGGGCGCGGCCTCCGGGTAGCCCTGCATGACGCTGTTGAGCGCGTAGCCAATCACCCCGACCAGCGCACTGCCGTCGGCGTACGGGATCAGGTCGACAAGGTCGGCGGGCGGGGCACCGGCGTAGGTGCCGACGATGTTGAGTTCGGGGGCATAGGCGACGGCCAACTCGGCAGCCGAGGCTGCCGCGCCGCCGCCCTGCGAGTAGCCCCAGAAGGCAACGGGCCCAACGGGTGTCAGCGAAGTGCCCGGCAACTTGCCGGCGGCTCGCGCCGCGTCGAGCATGGCATGTCCCTGGGACAGCCGGTTGACATAGGTATGCGTCGTACCGATGGTGCCCAGACCCTCGTAGTCGGTCATCAGGACCGCAAACCCGCGGTTCACCATGGTGTTCACGAACCCGGACTCGTAGTTGACCATGATGTCCAAATATGGCGACCAGTGGATGCCCTGGTTGAACTGCCGCGACGGTGCGCACTGGTCGCCCTGCCCCTGCGTTCCGGGACCGAACACGATCAGCGGGCGCGGGCCCTGTCCCGGCCAGGCGTTGAACGGCTCGAAGTAGGTGCCGGTCACCACATTCGGATTGCCTCGGCCGTCCGTGCTGCGGTACATGACGCGCGTGCCAGTGGCATTGAGCCTGCCGACCTGACCGGACGGCTCGATCACCAGCCGGGACGGCTCGGTGCGGACGAGGTCGCCGGGCGGGACGTCCGGCAACGGATTCGGTGGTGTGTAGAAGACGGTGTACTCGTCCTCGTTGTAGTACGGATACCAGTCGTCGGCGTGCGCCAAACCAGTTGTGAGACAACTGATGACAAACCCAAAACACACCACGACGAACACAGCCCCGGCCCGAATCACTACCGGACAGTAACAAACGGGTAGCCGAATGGCTACGGATTCATCACATGTCGTTCACGGGCGCCGATGTAACGGCGTTTGGTGGCCGACCTGGGCCGATACCGCCGGGATTTGCTCAGCCGGTGGTCGCTGCCCCGATCCCGGCACCGCCGAGCTACCGACTTCGTTGCGTGGTCCGGTCGGTCGGTGCTGGTCGCCCCCGGCGCGAGCGTTGCCGACTCCCGGTCCAGGAACGCCCACCCGGCGGGCCGGATTCGGCGGGAACCCACCGCAAGGAGTTCGCCCTGGATCAGGACGGCGCCAGCCAGGCCAGCGCAGCCACCACCAGCGCCTGGGTGCCGGTGTCGAGGGTGGGCTGCACAGCCGGGGCGAAACTCGGCGAATGGTTGACCGGAATGTCCTCGTTGACCCGGCCGCCTTCGAGGGCCTGCCGGAACGCCGCCGGGTCGATACCGCCGATACCCCAGTACGAGTACGGCACGCCCAGGGCCGACGGGATCTCGCTGAAGTCCTCGCTGCCCGCTCCTTGCGGCAGCTCCCGGCACCGGTCACCGAAGAATGCCTCGAATGCTCCACGCACTCGCCCCGTCGTTTCAACATCGTTGTCGGTCAACGGAAATCGATCGAACATCTCGAACTCAGGGTCCCGCGGGGACCCGGCGGCCGCACATTCGGCGGTGACGATCCGGCGGATTGCCCCGATGACCGCAGCCCGCGTCTGTTCGCTGTAGGTGCGGATGTTGAGCAGGAGGACCGCGCGGTCCGGGATCACATTGCTCTTGCTCCCGGCCTGCACGCTTCCGACGGTGAGCACGGCAGTTTCAGTGGGGGCGATCTCGCGGGAGACGACCGTCTGCAGCCGCACGATGATCATCGCCGCGAGTACCACCGGATCGATCGTGGCCTGCGGCATCGACCCATGCCCGCCGCGGCCGTGCACGGCCACACGGATGCTGTCGGCGCCGGCCATGAATGGGCCTGCATGGGTACCGATCAACCCCGCCGGCAGTGGCAGGACGTGCTGAGCGAACGCGACGTGCACTGCGGGAAGCAGGGCGGCGAGGCCGTCGTCGACCATGGCGCGTGCACCGTCGGCAGTTTCCTCGGCGGGCTGAAACAGCGCCACCACTGTGCCCGCCCAATGATCGGCACCGTCCGCGAGCAGCTGGGCCGCGCCGAGAAGAGCGGTGACGTGCACATCGTGCCCGCAGGCGTGCATCACCGGAACCTGGTTGCCATCGGCGTCGGTGGCAAGGACGGTGCTGGCGTAGTCGAGACCGGTGTCCTCGCGCACCGGCAACGCGTCCATGTCCGCACGGAGCAGCACGGTGGGACCGGGCCCGTTGCGGAGTATCCCCACCACACCGGTGCCGCCGATCCCGTCGTGCACCTCATATCCGCAGGCGCGCAACCGCTCGGTGACGCTGTGGGCGGTACGGGTCTCTTGATGCGACAGCTCTGGATGTTCGTGCAGTCGGCGGTACAGGTCCTCCTGCCAGGCGCGGACCTGATCCATACCGCCCAGGACGGCGTCGGTGGCGCGCGCTGACGGCATCACCGATGCGGTATACCTCGTGTCATGCCGACCGAAACGCCGTTGCTGCTGGCGCTCGACCTTGCCGGCACCTTCGCGTTCGCACTCAACGGCGCGCTCACCGCGGTACGCGCCGAACGGCTCGACATCTTCGGTGTCATCACGCTCGGCATGTTCACTGCGCTCGGCGGCGGGACCATCCGCGATGTCCTGCTCGGCGCACTGCCGCCGGCGACGTTCGTCGATTGGCGCTACCTGGCCGTCGCGGCGAGCGGTGGCCTGATCGCATTCGCACTCAGCCGCAGACTCGACCGCCTGAGCCTACCGATCACGGTGCTCGACGCCATCGGGCTGAGCGTGTTCTCGGTGCTGGCCGCCTATAAGGCACTGGACTTGGGTTTCGGTGTCCCACAAGCGATCATCGTCGGCACCGTGACCGCAGTGGGTGGCGGCACCATCCGCGACGTGATGATCGGGCGGATTCCCACCGTCCTGCGCAGCGAGCTCTACGCCATTCCGGCCCTGATCGGCGCGGGGTGCGCCGCCGCAGGCCACAGCCTGGGGCATCACGGCACCGTTGCCGCACTCAGTGCCGCCACGGTCTGCTTCGTGATCCGGATGGTGGGGGTGCGTTTCGACCTCCATGCTCCGCGTCCGCCCGGCCAGCGCTGATAGACAGCTGCGGGTTCGGCGCGCGGGTCAGCCGAGGCTGGTCGCCTGCAGCACGAGCGTGGCAGCGGCTCGGTCCAGGAACGCGTACGTGCTGGTCGAATCGGAGGAGAACCCGGAGTCCAGGAGTTCGCCGGTGAGGAACGGGCCGGGCGGCACCTCGGCGGAAAGTGCGTCCTGAACGTTCGGTGCGCGACCGGTGTCGGTCGGCTTGAACTGGGTCACCATGGCATCGGCCACGGTCGGCGAGAGCTTCACGACGGCGTCCGTCCAGCGCACCGCGGCGTCGGCGTCTCCCCCGGCCGGGTCGCCCCACTGCAGCCAGGCCACCGATACGGGCGCGCCGATACCGGGAAACACCTTGGCCAGGCCGGGGATGTCGCGATGGACGTCGGTCGGCGGAGGTGGCGCGTGCGGAGCCGCCACCTCCTGCGACGGAGTGGAACAGCCGGTCGCCACGGCGGCACAGAGGGCCGCCGTGGCGATACCGCGCAGAATCCGCACAGGGACTAGTAGCGGTAGTGCTCCGGCTTGTACGGGCCGTCGACGTCGACGCCGATGTACTCGGCCTGCTCCTTGGTGAGCTTGGTCAGCGAACCACCGAGGGCTTCGACGTGGATCTTGGCGACCTTCTCGTCGAGGTGCTTGGCCAGGCGGTAGACCTCGTTGTCGTACTCATCGTTCTTGGTCCACAGCTCGATCTGGGCGATGACCTGGTTGGAGAAGCTGTTGCTCATCACGAACGACGGGTGCCCGGTCGCGTTGCCCAGGTTCAGCAGACGGCCCTCGGACAGCACGATGATCGAGTGGCCATCGGGGAAGATGAACTCGTCGACCTGCGGCTTGATGTTGATCCGGCGGATGTCCTTGTCGCGCTCCAGGCGCGCCATCTCGATCTCGTCGTCGAAGTGACCGATGTTGCCCAGGATGGCCTGGTGCTTCATCGACCGCATGTGCTCGAGGGTGATGATGCCCTGGTTGCCGGTGGCGGTGATGACGATGTCGGCCCAGCCGATGGCCTCTTCGACGGTCTTGACCTCGAAGCCATCCATGAGCGCCTGCAGCGCGTTGATCGGGTCGATCTCGGTGACCGCGACGCGGGCGCCCTGCGCCTTGAGCGCTTCGGCGCAGCCCTTGCCGACGTCACCGTAGCCACAGACCAGCGCGGCCTTGCCGCCGATCAGCACGTCGGTGCCGCGGTTGATGCCGTCGATCAGCGAGTGACGGGTGCCGTACTTGTTGTCGAACTTGCTCTTGGTGACCGAGTCGTTGACGTTGATCGCCGGGAACGACAGCTCGCCGGCAGCCGCGAACTGGTACAGGCGCAGCACGCCGGTGGTGGTTTCCTCGGTGACACCCTTGACCGACGCCGCGACCTTGGTCCACTTGGTCTTGTCGGCCTCGATGGACCGGCGCAGCAGGTTCAGGAACACCTTGTATTCGTCGGAGTGCTCGTCGTCCTCGGGCGGAACCACACCGGCCTTCTCGAACTCGGCGCCGCGCAGCACCAGCATGGTGGCGTCGCCACCGTCGTCGAGGATCATGTTCGCGGGCTCGCCGGGCCAGGTGAGCATCTGCTCGGCCGCCCACCAGTATTCCTCCAGCGTCTCGCCCTTCCACGCGAAGACCGGGATGCCCTTGGGCTCCTCCGGCGTTCCGTGCGGGCCGACGACGATGGCAGCGGCAGCGTGGTCCTGGGTGGAGAAGATGTTGCAGGACGCCCAGCGCACCTCGGCACCCAGGCTGACCAGCGTCTCGATCAGCACGGCGGTCTGGATGGTCATGTGCAGCGAGCCGGAGACGCGCGCACCCTTGAGCGGTGCCACGTCGGCGTATTCGCGGCGCAGCGCCATCAGGCCGGGCATCTCGTGCTCGGCGAGGCGGATTTCCTTGCGCCCGAACTCGGCCAGCGAAAGGTCAGCGACCTTGTAGTCGATGCCGTTGCGTACGTCGGCGGTCAACTCAGTCATGTGGATAGAGCCCCTTATTTATCGTGTTCTGAATCAGCGTTGCCCAGCTCGCACAGCTGTGCGCGGGCGACACCGGTGGCCTGCGGGCTCGCGGGACAGGCACTTCTTCAGCGCTCTGCCAGCTACCGGGTGTCTATGACACCGTACCGCTCTGCGAACGGTGTCATGAGCCTAGCCAGATCCCTGGCCACATCGTGGTCGGCTTCGGGCGGCATGGAGACGTAGCTCATGGCCAGCCGGACGATGGCCCGGGCCAGCACCCCGGAGTCCTCGTCGCTGGCCTTTATCCAGCTGTTCTGGAAGGTTTCGGTCAGCCGCTGCGAGCACCGGGTGATGATCGGCCCGCTGTCGGTGGTGATGATCTGCAGCAGATCGGGCTTGGCTTCCCCGTTGAGCAGCGAGATCACCAGCGGATCCGATGCCGACTCCATGAAGAACGCGCGGAAACCCTCCAGGAAGGCTTCATAGACGCGGCCGACGTTGTTGTTGATCGCGGCATCGACGGCGTTGACCAGGCGGTCGGCCAGCCGCAACGCATATCCCTCGGCCAGCCCCTGCCGCGATCCGAACTCGTTGTAGATGGTCTGACGGCTGATACCGGCCGCCCGCGCCACATCGGTGAGGGTGATCGAGGACCAGTCCCGCACCAGCAGCATGTCCCGCATGCCATCGAGGATCGAGTCACGCAAGAGCACCCGCGACGCCTCGGCGTAGGGCACACGCGGTGCCGTACGCCGGGGCGAGGGTGCGCTCATAGCCGCGACCCTATAGCTTCGCGCCGCGGTTGCGCTGACTGTCACGGCCGGGCAACCTCGATCATCTCGAAATCTGTTTTGGCCGCCCCGCAGTCCGGGCAGCTCCAGTCCTCGGGGATGTCATCCCAGCGGGTACCCGGGGCGATCCCGTCCTCCGGCCAACCCTTCTCCTCGTCGTACTCGAATCCGCACTGCACGCAGACGAACAGCTTGTAGTCCATGTTCGGGATTCCTCTCTCATATATACGGTTCTAATTCCCGTCGCCCTGGACCTCGAAGTCGACCTTCTCCCGGACCGCACAGTCCGGACAGGCCCAGTCATCGGGAATGTCGACCCATCCGGTACCGGCCGGAAAGCCTTCGCGCGGAGCACCTTTGGCTTCGTCGTATACGAAATCACAACCGGGGCAGCGGTAGGCGCTCACCGGGCGGCCCCGTACTTGGCCAGTACCTTGTCGCGCATCCGCGGGTGAATGTTCACCTTGGTGATGTCGCCGTCGTAGTGGGCCAGCACGCGGTGATCCATCACCTTGCGCCACAGCGGCGGGAAGTAGGTCAGCCCGACCATGGACGCGTAGCCGCTGGGCAGATTCGGTGCGCCCTCCATGCTGCGCAGGGTCTGGTAGCGACGCGTCGGGTTGGCGTGGTGATCGCTGTGCCGCTGCAGGTGATAGAGGAACAGGTTGGTGACGATGTGGTCGGAGTTCCAGCTGTGCTCGGGAGCGCAACGCTCGTAGCGTCCGCTGGCGGTCTTCTGCCGCAGCAGCCCGTAATGCTCCAGGTAGTTCACCGTTTCCAGCAGTGAGAAGCCGAAGACCACGGAGAGGATGACGTAGGGCAGGACGGCGACTCCGAAGACCGCGATGATGGCGCCGTACAGCACCACCGACATCGCCCAGGCGTTCAGCACATCGTTGGACCAGTGCCATTTGCTCTTACCGGCCCGCTCCAGTCGCTTGGCCTCCAACTCCCAGGAGGACTTCAGGCTGCCCCACACGCTGCGCGGCAGGAACTCCCAGAACGTCTCGCCGAAGCGCGCGGAGGCGGGGTCCTCCGGGGTGGCGACCCGAACGTGGTGACCACGGTTGTGCTCGATGAAGAAGTGGCCGTAGCAGGTCTGCGCCAGGGTGATCTTGCCCAGCCAGCGCTCGATGGACTCCTTCTTGTGGCCCATCTCGTGCGCGGTGTTGATGCCGACGCCGCCCATCATGCCGACCGAGAGCGCCAGGCCGATCTTGGCCGGCCAGCCCAGGGAGCCGTCGAAGCCGAGCCAGCTCAGATCGGCCGCGGTGAACAGGTAGGCCCCCAGCACCAGGGTCAGATACTGGAACGGGATGAAGCTGTAGGTGCAGTAGCGGTAGTACTTGTCGTTCTCCAACCGCTCCATCAGCTCATCGGGCGGGTTCTCGCCGTCGGGTCCGAACCTGCGGTCCAGCAGCGGCAGCACGAGGTAGACCAGGATCGGTCCGATCCAGAACGGCACCTGCGCCGCCGCGTGCCAACCGAGCTCGTTGAGCGCCCAGACGATCGGGAGCATCACCAGCACCGCCGTCGGCACGATCAGCCCCATCAACCAGAGATACCGCTTGCGATCCCGCCATTCGACCGCCGGCGCATTCTGTCCATCCACATCGATCTGCGATGTCATCTGCCACACCTCCTGTGAGTGCCATCACTACTGGCGTTGACTATAGAACTTAATTTGTCTCGCGTCTAGACAAAACATATCTATTTGTAAACACAGCTGGCCGCGAGCGTGCACTCAGCGCACGGAAAAGTCGTCAAAGAAGATCTCGATGGACCGTCGGCGCATACGCGCGACAGCAGATGCGCAGCGGTGGCTAGATGCCGACCGTGGTCCGGAACAGCTTGCTCGGCCGGTCCGCGACCAACCGGATCGGCCCGTCATCGGCGGCCACCCAGGCCGCGGCGCCGCGCTCCAGGGTCACCGCGACATCCTTGGCGCGCACCTGCACCGTGCCCTCGGTGCACAGCAGCACCTGCGGCCCGTCGTGTTCGGCGGGGGCGTCGACCTCACGCCCGACCTGGTCCTCGGTCACCTGCAGCACCGACACCGCGAATTCCGGGGCCGGGGTGTCATAGATCAGTTCCGCGCCGCCGCGGATGGCCCGCGGCAGGATCACCGAATCATCGGCGGGCGTGAAGTCCAGCACCCGCAGCAGTTCGGGCACGTCCACGTGCTTGGGTGTCAGCCCGCCCCGCAGGACATTGTCGGAGTTCGCCATCACCTCGACGCCCACCCCGTGCAGGTAGGCGTGCAGGTTGCCGGCGGGCAGATAGATGCCTTCGCCGGGTTGCAGGGTGATGCGGTTCAGCAGCATCGCGGCCAGCACACCGGCGTCGCCGGGATAGCGTTCGCCGAGTTCGAGGATCGTCTTGGCCTCCGCCTGGAAGGTCGTCTCGCCCGAACGGATGTAGTTGATCGCACCGTCGAGCACCGCAGGCACCAGCACATCGAGTGCGGGCTGCGGTGCGGTGATCCAGGTGGTGAACAGCGCACGCAACCCGTCGGCGTCGGACTGGCCCTTGAGCAACGAGATGTAGGGATCCAGTTCGGTGACCGCCAGCGCCCGCATGAACTCCGCACTGCGTTCGGCGGGCCGGAATCCCGCCAGCGCCTCGAACTGCCCGAGCGCGACCATCAATTCCGGTTTGTGGCTGGCGTCCCGGTAGTTGCGGGTCGGCGCCGTCACCGGAATGCCCAGCCGCTCTTCGCGTTCGAATCCGTGCACCGCCTGCTGACTACTGGGGTGAGCCTGCAGCGACAATGGTTCGTCGGCGGCCAGCACCTTGGCCAGGAACGGCAGGGCGTCACCGAACCGGGCCCGCGACCCGGCGCCGAGCTGGCCCTGCGGATCGGCGCTGATCATGTCCAGCAGCGAGCGCTCACCGTCATCGGTCGCACAGTGTGCGGGATCGCCGGGATGCGCGCCGAGCCACAGCTCCGCCTCGGGATGTTGTGTGGGACTTGGTCTTCCGGTGAACTCGGCAATCGCTGTGCGCGACCCCCACGCGTACTTCCGGACAGCTCCTCGGAGCAGATTCACACCCTCAACCTCGCACCAGTCGTAAGTACACGGCCGTCATCTCCAGGCGCACCGCCACCGTCGCCAGCTGCTGCTCGGGACGGACGCCGCCGACCTTGGTCGCGCTGTCGGGCACGTCGTCGGCACTGACCACATCGAGGTCGGCAAAGCCTTCGGTGCGTGCCACCACCACAGGCCGYTGCTCATCGGAGGTCAGCACCACGGTGCGTACCCGCGACGGCAGCGGGCCGTCGAGTTCCTCGTCGTGGAACAGCGCGGTCTCGTAGTCGACGGGCGCGATGTTCAGCGGGCTCAACGCGCCCAGCGCATCGGTCAGACCGACTGCGGCCACCACCTGACGCGCGACCCGCAGCAGCACCGCCGCGCTGTGCTGGGCCAAGGCCAGCGTCGCCTCGCTGTCGCCGGCCAGCACGACCTCGCGCCCGGCCAGCCGCTCGGCCAGACTCTTGGCGGGATTGGTGAACAGTTCGCGCGCCGCGCTGTTGCGCAATGCCTCGGCGTCCAGTTCGTCGGCCAGCGCCCCGATGTCGACCCGGACGGCCTTGTCGACGACGGCCAGCACCGCCACACCGGCAGCCAGGTAGCGGGTCAATCCGAATTCGTCGGGGACCGGCAGCCGCGGCGCCAGCACCGCCGCGCGCCCGGCGGTCACATCGCGCAGCGGCCCCTCGTGCGGTGCGACGAGCACGACCCGCGCTCCGCGGCGCACCCCGGTCGCCGCGGCCGTCACCAGCACGGGATCGCCCGCGTCGGCACCGGCCACCACCACGACGTCCAATGCGCCGGTCCACGGCGGCAGCTCGGAAGCGACCACGATCGGGACCCCGCTGGCCGCACCGAGAGCGGCCGCCAGCAGTGCGCCCGCCGCGCGCGCCGGGCCACCGTCGGCGACCCAGATC
>NZ_JBFUKN010000115.1:0-17624 GCF_056400845.1 Mycobacterium sp. P4_H6
GCCGCACCGGAGAGTGAGCCGCAGACTCCGGCGGCCGAATCCGAACCCGCTGAGCCCGCCGAACCTGCGGCCCGCGCCGAACCCGCCGAACCCGCGGCGTGCAACCCCAGCCCAGGCGTCACGCTCGACGGCGCCATCATCCCCGCCAACATGCTGGCCGACCTCGCCGCCACCGGCGCCACAGTAAAGCCGCTCTCCGAGATCGCCGACCTGCCCGCCGAACGCCAATACCGGCCCTCGGCCGGACTGACCGCCTTCGTGCGCATGCGCGCCATGACCTGCAGCTTCCCGGGCTGCAACCGGCCCGCGCACCGCTGCGACCTCGACCACCTGACCCCATGGCCCGCCGGGGCCACCCATCCCGGCAACCTGGCACCACTGTGCCGCCTGCACCACCTGATCAAAACCTTCTGCGGCTGGACACCCACCGCCCAACCCGACGGACGCATCCACTGGTCAGCACCGACCGGGCACAGCTACACCAAGGCACCCGGGGCAGCAATCATGTTCCCGCACTGGAACATCGAGACACCCATCCCCCGAAAACGCGCCATCCGGCTGATTAACGACGCCGACCGCGATAGCAGGATGCCGACCCGAAAACGCACCCGCGCACAGGATCGTGCGCAACGCATCAAAGCCGAGCGGCAGCGCAACGCAGCAGAACTCGTTGAGAACAACAGCGATCCGCCGCCGTTCTGACCGAGGACCGAAGCAGCTCAGCCGGAGACATTCACCGGCAGCGACAGCATGCCGCGCAACGTCACATTGGGTTTGTACTGCGGGTCACCGCCGAGTTCGGCCTTCGGGAAGCGTTTCGTCACCGCGGACAACGCGATCGAGGCTTCTAGACGCACCAGCGGCGCACCGAGGCAGAAATGGGCGCCATGTCCGAAACCGAGGTGCTTGATGTTGGCCCGGTCGGGATCGAAGACATCCGGATTCTGGTTGGCCGCCGGATCACGGTGCGCGGCAGCCAGCAGCACGATCATGGTGTCGCCCTGAGGGATCACGGTGTCCCCCAGCCTCATCTCCTCGGCCGCCACCCGGCCCAACAGCTGAGCGGGCGGATCGAAGCGCAACGTCTCCTCGATCACCCGCAATGCCCGCGACGGATCGGTACCCAGCGCGGCCCACTGCGTGCGATCCCGCAGCATCGCGAGCACCGAGGTCGCCATCAGGCTCACGGTCGACTCGTGTCCGGCGATCAGCAGCAGATTGCAGGTCGAGATGATCTCGTCCTCGCTGAGCTGGTCACCGGATTCCTCGACCGCGATCATCGCGGAGATCAGATCATCACCGGGACTGCTGCGCCGGCGGCTGATCAACTCCCGGAAGTACTTGCGCAGCCACTTACCGGCCTCGATGCGGTCGGTGAACCCTTCCGGCACATCACCGGTCGCCGTGAGGAACGGGTCCACCGTCTGCGCGAGCAGCGTGGAGGCATGCCCGAATTTCGGTTCGTCCTCGACCGGCACCCCGAGCAGCCGGCAGATCACCGCGACCGCCACCGGGTACGCCAGGCCGGTGACGGCGTCGAACTCGCCGCGTTCCTCCGCGGTGTCCAGCAGTCCGTCGACGGTGGCGACGATCTCGTTCCGCAGCTCGTTGATCACCCGCGGGGCGAACGCCTTGGCCACCAGCTTGCGCAGCCGGGTGTGGTCGGGCGGATCCAGGAACAGGAAGGCCGGGGTGCGGCGCTTGTCGACCAGGCCGGCCAGTCCGAACGGTCGCGGTTCCTCGCCGGCGGCGATCTGGCGTTGCGCGATGGCCGACTTCATCCGATCGCTGGACGATGCCGGATGCCGGATCGCGGCGTCACAGTCGGCGTAGGAGGTCAACACGGTCAGGCTGATCTCGGGGATCTGCAGCGGACCGTATTCGCGCAGCGCGCGGTACGCCGGGTAGGGGTCAACACGGTTGGACGGGGCAAGGGCCTGCCCGAGCAGGACCGCCGGTTCGGACACCGAAGTCATCTCCTCATTGTGCAATCGCGCTCTCCAGCCGTGACCGCCACCACCGGATTCGGGCCGGATCGGTCACCGTGTACCGCTCCAGCAGCTCGGGCAACGGCGCCGGCGACATCGGTGCGACCGGCAGAAACCCGTCGACCGGGACCAGTCTGCGGGAGTCGGCCACCAGGTCCGCACTCAGCAGCGATCCCGACCCCAGGGTGCCGGCGAACGGAAACTCGGGCAGGGCGCCGGCCAGCGCCACACCGACTGCTACCCCGATGCTGGTTTCCACCCCTGAGGTGGCGGTGCACGGCAGGCCGCACGATTCGGCGATGCGCAGCGCCCGGCGCACCCCGCCGAGCGATCCGCAGTGCAGCACGGCAACATCGGCGGCCTGGGTCAGTACAGGATCTCCCAGCGACTGTTCCAGCGATTCGTGGATCGCGATCCGCACACCAACCCGGCGGCGCACAGCGGCGAGTTCCGCGGTGCTCCGGCACGGCTGCTGGACGAACTCGAGCCCACCCGCCGCGCGATCGAGCGCCGGGATGGCTGCCACCGCAGCATCGACCGACCACCTGCCCTTGGCATCACAGCGGATGAAGCCGTCCGGGCCGAGCGCATCGCGCACCGCCGCGATCCGGGCGACATCATCGGCCAGGGCGTGCGCGGGGTCGGCCACCTCGACGGCCGCCGTCCGGCAACCGGATGCCGCCACCAGTTCATGAGCCCGTGCCGGATCCGTCGCGGACACGGTGACGGCGACCGGCACCCGTCCGCGCCGGGCATCGGGCCAGCCGACGGTGCCGGGCTCGGTGGCCGCGGTCAGCCAGCGCACGAGCAGATGGTCCGGGCACCCGGGTGGCGGGCTGAACTCGCCCCAGCCCTGCGGTCCCTCGACGAGGACGCCTTCGTGCATGGTGGCGCCGTCGCGCGCGGGGATGGCGAACACCGGTGCGGTGTCCAGATCGATCAGCGTCTGCACAAGACCTGCAGGCTAGCCGAGTTCTTGCCGGGGTGAGCGCAGCGACGGGGAATTAGTTGAGCCTGCGGCGGGGGCGTCACCGAATCGTGTACAGCGGCACCAGCATTTCGGCAGACGTCAACGAACCGTGGTGGCCGACCAGCCGCGACTGCAGCGGCTCGGCACCCGACCGGATGATCGCGCGCTCACCGTTGGCCACCACCACGACATCCCCGATCCGTGGCTGCACCCGTGCCTGCACGATCGGCCCGAACCAGCCCGCGCCGATCACCTCGGCGCGGGTGAGGACGGTGAAGTCGTCGCCGAGCGTGTCCCGCCATGCCGCGGCCACGTCCGGCGCGGCGCCCGCTTCGGTGTACACATGCCGCGCACGGGGTTCCCCTCCCAGCCCACGCACACCGGCGCGCAGTTCGGCGCGCTGATCGAAGTCGACCGGATCCGCGACGTGCACCATGCCGTGGTCGGCGGTCACGATCAGGGCGGAACCCGGCGGCAACCGCTCGGCGATCAGACGGATGGTCAGATCGATCTGCTGCAGTTCCAGCGCCCACGATTCGGAGGCAGGCCCCCGGACGTGCCCGGTCAGATCCAGGTCCCCGTGGTAGGCGTAGACCAGGCTGCGGTGCCCCGCACCGAGCGCGCCGATCACCCCGTCGACCAGATCCCCGGACGAGAACGTGGGCCGGAACTCGCCGCCGCGCAACGCCGCCCGGGTCAGACCCGAACCCGCCTGATACATCGGCGCCACCTGCGTCACCACCACGCCGTCGGCGGCGGCCCGTTCGAACGCCGTCGCCACCGGCTGAAACTGCTCGGGGACAATCTCTTTGAGCAGATCGACCTTCGGCCCCTCGCCCATGAGCCGCCATTTGAGCGGGTTCATCAGCCGATCGTGATCGGGCACCGCCAGCAGATACCCGACCAGACCGTGCTCACCGGCGGGTAGTCCGGTGCCCAACGAGGCCAGACTGGCCGCGGTGGTGCTCGGGAAACCCGCCGTCAGCGACTGCGCGGGTCGGCCGGCCAGGAATGGTGCGACCTCACTGCGCGCGGCCACCAGGTCGGCGCCCATACCGTCGATGAGCAGGATCGCCACCCGCCGCGCACCATCGAGTCCCAGTCCGACTCGATCGGTCTCCCCGGCGACCCCCAGCACGCCGAGCACCGATGGGACAAGATCTGCGAGGGCGCCGTCGCCATATCGCGGAGTGACGAACATGGCTGTCAGGTTATGCGGAAGGCCGTATCGATCGGGTGGCACTAGGCTGACCGCATGTCGAGTGTGCTGACAGTCAACATCGCCAATCCGCGCACCAACCCCGATACCTTGAAGAAGCCCACCGGTATCGACAAGCGCCCCACCGACGCCGAGGTCGAGGTGCGTGCACCCGGTCCCATGAGGGGTGGTCTGGGCAGCGGACTGGTCGGCGATCTGGTGAGCGAGCAGAAGCACCACGGCGGCGACGACCAAGCCGTGTACGCCTATGCCCGGGAGGATCTCGATGCCTGGGAGGGCGAACTCGACCGAGAAATCGGCAACGGCGTCTTCGGTGAAAATCTGACGACCTCGGGCATCGACGTCACCAACGCGGTCATCGGTGAACGCTGGCGCGTCGGTGACGGCGGCCTGGTGCTGGAGGTCACACGTCCCCGCACACCGTGCCGGACGTTCGCTGCCTGGCTGGAGATCGAAGGCTGGATGAAGACCTTCACCAACCGCGCGGCGCCGGGCGCCTATCTGCGGGTCATCACCCCGGGTGTGGTGCGTGCCGGCGATGCGGTCGAGATCCTCGAGCGCCCCGGCCACGGTGTGACGATCGCTGTGGTGTTCCGCGCGATGATGAAGGATCGCAGCCTGCTGCCGTCACTGCTGGTCGCCGACGCGCTGCCGGAACCGTTGAAGGACAAGGCCCGCCGCCGCGCGAACGCCTAGCGGACCGGCGGCAGTTCGGCCGCGATGAGTCCGGCGATCCGCTCGGCCAGATAGCGGTGCCCGGTATCGGTGGGGTGCACCCCGTCGACCGCGATCAGATCCGGCCTGCCGACGAACCAGCGTTCGACGAGTGGGTCGACGAATCGGGCCCCCGACGCCATGGCGACGACGGCCAGTGCGTCCCGGATCTGAGTGATCCGAACGGGAACATCGGCGGTGGGCCACGGCGGACCGATTACCAGCAGGCGCGCCGTGGGAGCCCGACGGCGCGCGAGTTCGAGAGCGTTTCTGGCCAATCCGGCCACCTCGAGCGCGTCGACCGGCTGATCATTGCGGGATCCGAAGAACACCACCAGGGCGTCATCGGGCCGGACCGCCCGCGCGGTCAGATCACCGAAGGTGCTGTTGTGGTCACCGCGCACGCCGTAGCCGGCACGCCCCTCAGCGGCGACATCGGCCGTCACCGATCTGCCCTGGTCGGCCAACATCCGCCAGGCCAGTGCCGGCCATCCGTTGGCGCCGAGACCGCCGAGATCGGTACCGGTGGTGTAGGAGTCACTGATGACGGCGACCCGGCTCAGCGCTGATTCCCGCCCTGCGAGCTGCACCGAAGGCGCCGCGGGCGGGAAAGCGGTGATCAACAGGGCCAGCGAGACCACCAGACCGGCCACACGACGCACGACATCCTCCTGCTAGAAGTACCCGCGTAAGCCTACTGGACCAGGCAGTTGAACTGCCGCACAGAACTATTCGCGTCAGGCCGATAATTTCGACTCGGCGCGGTCGGTGTCGGCCGGGTGCATTCTGGACACCGTGCCCCGGATGTCGACCATCCGACGCATCCAGTGCCGGGCCGGCTCCTCCACCACGTGATACAGCAGCGCCGAACAGGCCAGCGTCACCGCGAAGATCGCCGTCAGCCACCACGGCCCGGCCGGACCCTCCAGCCGCAGCTCGAACTGCTGTGCCGCCCAATTCCATGCGGTGTGCACCAGTTCGTGAACCATGTACAGGCTGAACGAGATCTGCCCGCCGTAGACCAGCGCGCGGACGGACAGCAGCCTGGGCAGCGTGCCGGCCCCGATGGCGAGCATCACGACCAGCGGTACGAACAGCAGGTCCACGACGCCACCGCTGTCGAGCACCCCGGGTATGGGATGCCCGTCCAGCCAATACAGGGTGCCGATGATCGCCGCGACCAGGGCCATCGAGCCGATGCCCGCCAGCATCCGGGTGCGGTCGCTGGGATCGAGCCGGCGCACCGCCGCGCACGCGATGGCCCCGGCGGTGAACTGCAGCAGGATGCGGGGCAGCCAGCTCCACGGCGTGTAGAACTGGCCGCTGGCGAGCAGGAACATCACCGGCGGCAGGGTGGTGGCGAACGCCAGCAGCAGCAGGCTACGGGCGCGGGTGGCCCGCGCCAGCCGGAAGATCACCAGCGCCAGGAACCCGAAGGTCAGATAGGCCAGCCATTCTGCACTGATGGACCAGGCCGGGCCGTCCCAGCTGGAGCCGTCGAAGTAGGGCTGGAACCACAGTTGCACCAGGAAGAGCTGTCGGATGTAGCTGGTGGCCGTCAGGGTGTCGGCGTTCTCCGCCGGGACGTGTCCGACGTTGAGGGTGAAGATGATCCACAATGCGGCCAGGTGCAGCGTCACCAGATAGACGGGCCACACACGGGCCAGCCGCATCCACAGGAAATGCAGGGTGTCCCGCGTCGACCACGACGGCCCCATCCGGTCCAGGTAGTTCCAGGCCAGTACGAAACCGCTGAGGATGAAGAACAGGTCGACGCCCTGAGCGCCGCTGTCGAGCACGGGCGCCAGCGCGGAGCTGACGTCGGGCACCGCCTGCGCGAGCAGGGGGCGGAAATGGAACAGCACCACCCAGACGGCGGCGAAGAGACGAAGACCGGTGAGGGCCTTTATTTCTCCGCTGCGCACAACACTCTTTCCCCGGGTTACGGCTGTTCACTTGCGATTACGCGCGCTGACCGGGCGGACCGCTCCCCAACGTCCAGACAGCCGACAGCCATCGAAGAATAACAGCGCTACCGGTTCGGTTGTGGGAGCCCGCAGCCGGGCAGTTGCTGGGAATCTAGGATCCGGGCGCGGCTGGCGGCGGGGGCGCAGGTTGCGGCGGGTTCGCCTCATACTGCGCGGCGTTGCGGTTCAGCGTGTCCATGTAGAGCTTCCACTGCAGTGCGGCCAGCACCGGGGACATACCGGGCGCGGGCGGCGGCTGATTGGTCAGCGTCCAGGTCTGGCACCCGGTGGTCTTGAACGACCCGTCGTCAGCCTTGATCTCGACGATCTGGGGCTGCTTGGTGAAGGCCCGGTCCAGCGTCTCGCCGGGTTCGCCCTCGGTGACCACCGGTGCCATCCGCCGCCACGAGCAGGTGCCCTCGGCGAACGGTCCGGCGGAGGCGTAGACACCGGGCACGATATCGATTCCGACCCGGTAGGTGCCGTCCTTGTCGATGACGTTCAGCGGAGTGGCCGGCGGCGGCGCATCGGGCGCCGGTTCCGAGCTGACGGGCGGAGCCGGGGGTGCCGGCTCGGTGGGCTCGGCGACGGCCGGGCCCGCGGCGATCAGTCCGGCGAGCGCCAGCCCGGCAGCGGTGATCATCGGCAGTTTGAACCCCATGGCACACCAGGGTAGGCCCGGATCGGCGTAATCGGGAATTCGGTGGGTGCCGTCACAGGAAGGCGGCCACCGGCGATCGGCGGCCGGGCTGAGAGGTAACTGAGAGGATGCTGAAAGCGTCTGCCGGTCCGCCCGGCGCCGACCCAAGCGCGCTCGGGATGACGCCATCACCACTGGTGGAGGCGGTGCGGGATGGGCGCGACCCGCACGCTGTGCGCCCGCTCAATATCGGCGCGACGCAACTCTGTTATATGAGCTAAGCTCTCGCTTACCTAAGCTAACCTGTGGCGAAGGTGAGAGTTTTCAAAGTCACCGGCCTCGACCGGTCTTGGACGGCTCCCGACGGTCACGACGAGGTGAGAAAAGGCAACGGGGAACTCGATCTCGATGACGACGATTCTGAAACGCGCGTGGATCCCATTGGTCATCGTGGCTGTGGTCCTGGTGGCGACGTTCACCGTGATGCGGGTACGCACCTTTTTCGGGACCGGCCCCGGCTACATCTCGACCGAGAACAGCGCCTCCGACGACACCGAGCCGTTCGACCCCAAGGTCGTCAAGTACGAGGTGTGGGGCCAGCCCGGCGCGACGGCCAATGTGAACTACATGGATCTCGACGCCCGTCCGGTGCGTGCCGACAACGTCACCCTGCCGTGGGAGATCACGCTGAGCACCACGGCGCCTTCGGTGTTCCCCACGATCTCCGGGCAGGGCGACGGCAGCACGCTGTCCTGCCGGATCACCGTCGATGACGAGGTGAAGGACGAACGCACCGTCGACGGTGTCGGCGCGCACACCTACTGCCTGGTGAAGAGCGCATGACCTCGAACGAGCCCCGCACCGACGCCTTCCCGACCGCGCAGCCGCAGCACCGGGGAGTCATCCCCCGCACCATCCGCACGCTGGCGGTCCCGATCATCCTGGCCTGGATCGCGGTGCTGTTCCTGCTCAACACCGTCGTCCCGCAACTGGAGACCGTCGGGCAGATGCGGGCGGTGTCGATGAGCCCGGACAGCGCGCCGTCGATGATCGCGATGAAGCGTGTCGGCAACGTCTTCGAAGAATTCAAGTCCGACAGCTCGATCATGATCGTGCTCGAAGGCGACGAGCCGCTGGGCGAGGCCGCGCACACGTTCTACGACGAGATGATCGACAAGCTGGAAGCCGACACCAAGCATGTCGAGCACATCCAGGATTTCTGGGGCGATCCGCTGACCGCCTCCGGCGCGCAGAGTGCCGACGGCAAGGCCGCGTATGTCCAGGCCTACCTCGCGGGTAACCAGGGCGAGGCACTTGCCAACGAGTCGGTGGAAGCGGCCCAGGAGATCGTCGACAGCCTCACCCCACCGCCCGGACTGAAGGCGTACGTCACGGGCCCGTCGGCACTTGCGGCCGACCAGCACATCGCCAGCGACCGCAGCGTGCAGGTCATCGAGATGCTGACGTTCACCGTCATCATCATCATGCTGCTGATCATCTACCGGTCGTTTGTCACCACCGTGCTGGTGCTGGCCATGGTCGTCGTCGAACTCGGCATCACCCGCGGTGTGGTGGCCTTCCTGGGCTACCACGAGATCATCGGTCTCTCGATGTTCGCGGTGAACCTGTTGGTGACCTTGGCGATCGCCGCGTCCACGGACTACGCGATCTTCCTGATAGGCAGATATCAGGAGGCCCGCGGGGACGGTGAGGACCGGGAAACCGCGTACTACACCATGTTCCACGGCACCGCGCACGTCGTGCTCGGCTCGGGTCTGACCATCGCGGGCGCCACGTTCTGCCTGCATTTCACCAAGCTTCCGTATTTCACGTCGCTGGGCATTCCGTTGTCCATCGGCATGGTGGTGGCCGTTCTCGCGGCGCTGACGCTGGGACCCGCCGTCATCTCGGTCGTCACCAGGTTCGGCAAGACCCTGGAACCCAAGCGCACCATGCGCACCCGCGGTTGGCGCAAGATCGGCGCGGTCATCGTGCGGTGGCCCGGACCGGTGCTGGTCGGAACGATCGCGCTGTCCATGATCGGTCTGCTGGCGCTGCCCGGCTACCAGACCAATTACAACGACCGCCAGTACCTTCCCACCGATCTTCCCGCGCAGGTCGGCTATGCCGCGGCCGACCGGCATTTCTCGCAGGCCAGGATGAATCCCGAACTGCTGCTCATCGAGAGCGACCACGATCTGCGCAACTCCGCGGACTTCCTGGTGATCGACAAGATCGCGAAGTCCGTCTTCCGGGTGCCCGGGGTCGGCCGCGTGCAGGCCATCACCCGCCCGCAGGGAACCCCGATCGAGCACACCTCGATCCCGTTCCAGATCAGCATGCAGGGCACCACGCAGAAGATGAACGAGAAGTACCAGCAGGACATGATGGCCAACATGCTCAAGCAGGCCGACGATATGCAGTCGACCATCGACAACATGTCGAAGATGAACGACATCACCGTGCAGATGGCCGCAACCACGCATTCGATGGTCGTCAAGATGAAGGCGATGACGCTCGACATCGCCGAATTGCGGGACAACATCTCCAATTTCGACGATTTCTTCCGGCCGCTCCGCAACTACTTCTACTGGGAACCGCACTGCTTCAACATTCCCGGCTGCTGGGCGCTGCGCTCGATCTTCGACACCCTCGACGGCATCGACGTGATGACCGACGGCATCGAGGACCTCATCCCGGACATGGAACGCCTGGATACCTTGATGCCGCAGATGGTGGCGATCATGCCGTCGATGCTCGCGACGATGAAGAACATGAAGACCTACATGCTGACCATGTATCAGACCCAGAAGGGCATACAGGATCAGATGTCGGCGATGCAGGACAATTCGTCGGCCATGGGTGAGGCCTTCGATGCCGCCCAGAACGACGACTCGTTCTACCTGCCTCCGGAGACTTTCGAGAACGAAGACTTCAAGCGCGGTATGAAGAGCTTCCTGTCCCCCAACGGGCATGCGGTGCGCTTCATCATCAGCCACGAGAGCGACCCGATGAGCCCGGAGGGCATCGCTCATATCGAGGCGATCAAACAGGCGGCGAAGGAAGCCATCAAGGGCACCCCGCTGGAGGGTTCCAAGGTCTATCTCGCCGGCACCGCTTCGGTGTTCAAGGACATGGCCGAAGGGTCCAAGTGGGATCTGATCATCGCCGGAATCGCCTCCATCGGGCTGATTTTCATCATCATGCTGATCATCACCCGCAGCGTGGTGGCCGCCGCCGTCATCGTGGGCACGGTCACCGTCTCGCTCGGTTCCGCATTCGGGCTCTCGGTGTTGATCTGGCAGCACATCATCGGGATCCCGCTGCACTGGATGGTGCTCGCAATGGCGGTGATCGTGCTGCTGGCCGTCGGCGCGGACTACAACCTGTTGTTGGTGGCGCGCCTCAAGGAAGAGATACAGGCCGGCGTGAACACCGGCATCATCCGGGCCATGGGCGGCACCGGTTCGGTGGTGACATCGGCCGGCCTGGTGTTCGCGTTCACCATGATGTCCATGGCGGTCAGCGAGCTGACGGTGATCGGGCAGGTCGGTACGACGATCGGTCTCGGTCTACTGTTCGACACATTGGTGATCCGGGCGTTCATGACACCGGCCATCGCGGCGCTGCTGGGCAAGTGGTTCTGGTGGCCGCAGCGGGTGCGCCAGCGCCCGTTGCCACAACCGTGGCCCAGACAGCCGGTCACCGCAGGTGCGCCCGAACCAGACAGGGGTTAGTGATGAAATCGAGCAAGCTGGCCGCAGTATCGGGTGCGCTGGTCGCGGCGTGTATCGCGCTGGCGGCTCCGGCGCAGGCCGACCCGGACAGTGACTTCGCCAAGGAGTTGCACACCTACGGCATCTACGGGCAGAAGGACTTCAACGCCTGGATCGGCAAGATCGCCTGCAAACGCCTCGACCGCGGCGTCGACATCACCGCACAGGACTCCGCGAAGTTCGTCTCCGACCAACTGCTACGCGGTTCCAGCACCGAACAGGCCTACCAATTCCTCGGCGCGGCAATGAACTACTACTGCCCCGACAAACGCGTCCTGCTCACGCAACAGTAGGGAAGATGATGAAACTCAAGAAGCTGAGCYTGGCAGCCCTGGCCGCGGCCGCCGCCCTCACCCTGGCCCCCACCGCGTCCGCCGACGCCACCGAGGACTACCCCATCCCCCGCAAGATCCTGCACACCCCGTGCACCGCCGAGCAGATCCTGGCCGCCACCCGCGACACCGACCCGGTCTACTACGAGCGCTACATGATCGACTACAACAACAAGTCCCCCGAGGTGCACCGCGCCGTCCAGGACCGCATCCACTGGTTCTTCTCCATGGACTACGCCGGCCGCCGCCAATACTCCGAAGACACCGCCACCAACGCCTTCTACGAACAGYTGGCCTGGAACTGGCCCAACTGGGCCAAGATCTTCTTCAACAACAAAGGCGTCGTCGCCCACTCCACCGCCGTCTGCATGAACTACCCACCCGACGACATGTCCGTCTGGGTCTGGTAGATCCCACGCCGAGTCCCACGAAATGGCTGCTCCCACACTTCTCGGGGCAGCCATTTTGCGTACCTGGATGAGCAATCCGGATACGTTGCGCCTCAGCGTTTTTGGATGGCGCACCGGCCCAACATGTTTCGCATTCGCGCGGGCGGCAATGCCGGACCCGCACAGTCTTTGCGAGAACTCAAGATCAGTGCACCAACGCCACTGAATCACAGCCCCGGACAAGGCTGTTCAGACGTCATTTTGTGAGTTGCGCTGGGCGTTTGCCGAGATGTGAAGGGGGTCACAGAATTTTGCCCGGTTGCAAAGTGCTCTGTTAACGTCCGTCCGCATGTTTGCTGTAGCTTCACTTCTGGCGCTTGTGAGCCAGGTGTCAGGGACGCCATACATCTCGGGCGGGGATTCCCCCGCGGGGACCGATTGCTCGGGCCTCGCATCATGGGTCAGTAACGCCGCCACGAATCGACCGGTTTTCGGCGACCGGTTCAACACCGGAAACCAGGAAGGCGCGCTGCTTGCCCGCGGCTTCCAGTACGGCACCCAGCCCGGCGCGCTCGTCATCGGCTGGAACGGCAGCCACACAGCCGTCACGCTGCCCGACGGCACCCCGGTGTCCTCCGGTGAGGGTGGCGGCGTCAAGGTCGGCGGCGGCGGTGCCTACCAGGCCCAGTTCACCAAGCACATGTATCTGCCGATGGATCCCGCGGCGCAGCCGGCGCCCGACGGCATGATCCCGCCGCCCCCGCCCGGCTTCGTCCCGCCGGCCCCGGGTGAACTGCCGCCCCCGCCCGCCGACGCCATGGCACCCGTGCCGCTGGACGTTCCGCCCCCGCCGGCTCCGCTGGATCCGATGGCGCCCCCGCCGCCCGCCCCGGCGTCGTTCCCGCTGTAGCGGCCCGCCAGAGCTAGACGAACCTGGGCCGGCCCGCGAGGGCCCCCAGGACGATCTGGATGACGTAGACGACCAACAACATCACCCATGGCACCGTCCACCCGCCGCTGAGTTCATGCAGTAGACCGAACACGAACGGTCCGACGCCGGCCAGCAGATATCCCAGACCCTGGACCATCCCGGAGAGCCGGGCGGTGTCCTCGGCGGTCCGGGCCCGCAGCGCGATCACCGCCAACGCGAGCGAGAACACACTCATCCCGAGCCCGAGCAGGACTGTCCACAGCAGGGGTGCGGCGGCGGGCGCGATCGCCAGACCCGCGACACCGGTGATGCCGAGCAGTCCCAGTCCGACGATCCAGCCACTCTGACTCGGCCGCCGCGCGGCCATCGGGGCGACCACGATGCTGATCGGCACCGCGATCACCGCGTTGAGACCCAGGAGCAGGCCGGCATCGCCCTTGCTCATGCCGTTGTCGATGAAGACCTGCGGGAGCCAGCCCATCACCACGTAGGCCATCAGCGACTGGCAACCGAAGAATCCGGTGATGATCCAGGCCAGCCGGCTGCGCAGCAGGGAACGCCCCTGCGCAACCACGGTCTGGGCCCGCGGAGTGGGCCCGGCGGCGGCCCGGCGGCGCTGCATCGCGATGAGCCACAAGATCAGCGCCGCGGCCGCCAGCACGGCCCAGGCGCCCAACGCGAATCTCCAGCCGCCGAGCATCTCGTCGAGCGCCGGTGTGAGGGCCGAACCGGCAGCTCCGCCGCCCTGCAGTGCGGCGGTGTAGATGCCCGTCATCAGACCGATCCGGGCGGGGAATGAACCTTTGATCACCACCGGGATGAGCACGTTGATCAGCGCGATGCCCGCGGTGGCGACCAGCGTGCCCCCGATGACGACGTGTGGACCGTCGATCACCCGGAGCAACAGACCTGTGGTGAGAACCAGCAGCGCGGCGGCGATCGCCGAACCGATGCCGAAACGGCGGGCCAGCCACGGCGCCGTCAGGCCGGCGGCCGCGAAACACAGTCCCGGCAGGGTCGTCAGCAGCCCGGCCCACAGTGCCGAGGTGCCCAGGTCGTCTCGCATGTCCCTGAGCAACGGCCCCACGCTGGTGATCGCGGGCCGCAGGTTCAACGCGGTGAGAACGACCGCCACGACCAGCAGCGCGCCGCCGGCCGCCACCTCGGCGGGCCGCAACTCCACCGAGCCCTCGAGGCCGGGTTCGAGGTCGTTGAGCGCACTCGTGTGGCGACTTCCATTCACCTGCATTAGCCTGCCATACATCCCATGATTGGATGAAAGGGGTTTTTGTGCCTTTGGCCACCACGCGCCGCACCGGACTGGTCGACCAGGTCATCGAGCAGCTGCGTTCCTCGGTCAGCGCCGGCGAATGGCCGGTCGACACCAGGATCCCGACCGAGCCCGCACTCGCCGAGACACTGGGTGTCGGCCGCAACACCGTTCGCGAAGCTGTCCGGGCGCTCGCCCACAGCGGCATCCTCGAGGTCCGACAAGGCGACGGCACCTATGTCCGGGCCACCAGCGAGGTCTCCGGAGCGCTTCAGCGGTTGTGCGGCACCGAGTTTCGCGACGTGCTGCAGGTACGTCGCTGCCTGGAGGTCGAGGGGGCACGGCTGGCCGCGACCGCGCGGACAGCCGACGACCTCGATGAGCTGTGGAAGCTACTCGATCGCAGCGAGGCGCTGCGCGAGGGAGGCGGCGACGACTTCGCCCGAGCGGACGCCGAACTGCACTTCGCCGTGGTGAAGAGTTCACACAATCCCGTGCTCACCGAGCTCTACCGGGGTCTCACCGAGGTGGTGTCGGCGAGTGTGATCACCACCAAAGAGGTACAACCGATCTCCGAATTCGCCCGGCACCGGGGGCTGATCGAGGCGATCGCCGCGCAGGACACCGCACGAGCGGGCCGCGAAGCGGGCGGTTTCCTCGACGAACTGCTCGATCGGCTTCCCGACCGAGGCTGACCCGGTTACTCCGGGGTGAGGGCGTCGCTGTTGACGAAGGTCAGCGATCCCGTGTCGAGGAGCACCGCCCATCGGCGAGCGGGATCGGCGATGTGGTTGTCACCGATGTCCACCGAGTAGCCCGCGCTGTCACCGAAGTCGTCGACGACGAGACCGAGTTCCTCGTCATCGGTACCGGCATGCACCCGTACCCGCACATCCACCGCGATTCCCTGATCGTCGGAGCCTCCGGGCTCGGCGCCGACAATGTCCTGAGCTGTCACGAGAGCTCCCCTGTCATCTGCGGCGGCCGCAGGCGGCCGTCGTGCGATCGAATCGTGGACCCGGAATTTGCGGAGTCAACGCGCTTGGCCGAATGAACAACGGCGGCAGCTAACACACCGCGCTGAGCAACCGCGCGCCGTCCGGTGTCCATGATCGCAGACTTCCTGCGCGTCGACTCCACTACCGGATCCTTTGCATCGTTCTGCAATCCTTCTGCGATCCTTCTGCACCGCAGTTGCAACAAACCTCGATCGACCCCCGCACCGATCCTCACCTGATCGAACACGCCGATAGTCGAATATGAATGCACCATTGTCAATGCTTTATCTGAGGGCCGACCCAAGGTTTTCGTTCTCTGGCACCACCTCGGGAGAACCGGCTTTTGCACCTGGAGGCAAAGGCGCGGAATGCAGCTAACTCATCTGCATTTGTCGCGTCGCGACACCAAGCGCTTGCTCGGACGGCGCGGTCGGCCGCCGATCCGCGCTCGGCTAACCTCTCAGCGTGATCGTGCTGCTGCCGCCGTCGGAAACGAAGAGATCCGGGGGCGACGGCCCACCACTGCGACTCGACCGACTCAGTTTCCCCGCGCTGACCGGTGTACGCACCGAACTCACCGGCGAAGTCGCCGCGCTGGCCGCCGATGTCCCCGCCTGTCGCCGGGCTCTCGGCCTGACCGCGAAGCAGGATGCCGAGATCGAACGCAACGCCACACTCATGACCACCCCGACCCTGGCGGCGATCGATCGCTACACCGGTGTGCTCTACGACGCCCTCGACGTCGGATCACTGCGCGGAGCGAGCGCGGCCCGGGCTCGGGCCCGGCTCGCCGTCGGATCGGCGCTCTTCGGTCTGCTCCGCGCCGATGATCCGGTACCGCCGTACCGATTGTCTGCCTCCGCCAAACTCCCGGGCCGGCCGACACTGGCGGCCCGCTGGAAACCCGTGCTCGAACCGGCGCTGGCCGAGATCGCCGAGGAAGAACTGGTCGTCGATCTGCGCTCGGGTTCGTACGCCGCGCTCGGCCGGCTCGACAGCGCGGTCCGGGTCAACGTGCTGGCCGAGCACGCCGA
The DNA here is from genome assembly GCF_056400845.1 of Mycobacterium sp. P4_H6. Lineage (NCBI taxonomy): Bacteria > Bacillati > Actinomycetota > Actinomycetes > Mycobacteriales > Mycobacteriaceae > Mycobacterium > Mycobacterium sp. P4_H6. Next base: position 16,229 of record NZ_JBFUKN010000115.1, read on the forward strand.
CGGACACCGCACGGTCGTCAGCCATTTCAACAAGGCGCACAAGGGCAAGCTGGCCCGCGCGCTGGTCACCAGCAGGTCCGAACCCGACGACGCGACCAAGGTCGCTGCCGTCGCGCGAAAAGCCGGCATGCGAGTCGAGCGCAACGGCAACGATCTGGTTGTCGTCGTGCCGGCCTGAGTCAAAACCGTGACATCACAACGCGATCACGGCCCGCGTCGGACGACCGGTCGCCATCGTGGTTTTGTTAACTTGCCGTGCATGACGCCTTCGACAACGATGCGTCGGTGGCTGCGCCGGGGCATGTCCGCCGCTCTCGCGACGATGCTCCTCGGGTCGCTGGCCGGCGCACCACCCGCCGCCGCGTTCTCCCGCCCCGGCCTGCCCATCGAACAACTGGACATTCCTTCCGCGGCCATGGGCCGCAACATCCGCGTCGAGTTCCAGGGCGGCGGACCGCATGCCATCTACCTTCTCGACGGCCTGCGCGCACAGGACGATTTCAGCGGATGGGACATCAACACCGCCGCCTTCGAGTGGTATCACGACTCCGGGCTGTCGATGGTGATGCCCGTCGGCGGGCAATCCAGCTTCTACTCCGACTGGTATCAACCCGCCACCGGCGCCGCAGGCACCCTCACCTACAAGTGGGAGACCTTCCTGACCCAGGAGCTGCCGGGCTGGCTGGCCGCCAACCGTGGGGTCAGCCCGGTGGGCAATGCCGTTGTCGGACTGTCGATGTCGGGTGGTTCCGCGCTGACGCTGGCCATCTGGCACCCCGCCCAGTTCATCTTCGCCGGATCGCTGTCCGGTTTCGTCAACCCCTCGCTGGGGCTGTGGCCGACCTTGATCGGCCTGGCGATGCGCGATGCCGGCGGTTACAACGCCACCAACATGTGGGGACAGACCAGCGATCCGGCCTGGCGCCGCAACGACCCGATGGTCAATGTCGGCATGCTGGCCGCCAACCGCACCGCGGTCTGGGTGTACTGCGGTGACGGCACACCCTCCGAACTCGACAACGCGGGCGATTTCGGCGGCATGTTCAGCTCCCAGTTCCTGGAAAACATCACGCTGAACACCAATAAGACCTTCCAGCAACGGTATCTGGCGGCCGGCGGCCGCAACGGGGTCTTCAATTTCCCCAAGGACGGCACCCACAGCTGGGGCTACTGGGGCTCCCAGTTGCAGGCGATGAAACCCGATCTGCTGCGCGTGCTCGGTGTGACGCCGCCCGCTCCCCCGCCGCTGCCCGCACCGGTGCCGCCCGCCGCGGGGCTGCCGGTTCCCGCCGTCGCCCCCGTACTACCGGCTCCCGCCGTGGCGGCACCCGTGGCTCCGGCACCTGCGGTCCGAGTCCCCGTCGCGCCGGCCCCGGCGGCCCCGGCTGTTCGTGTG
>NZ_JBFUKN010000116.1:0-17541 GCF_056400845.1 Mycobacterium sp. P4_H6
TCCTACAACGACAGCCGCACCGAGGGCTTCAACGCGACGGTGCGCGCGATGACCGATATGAACAACCGGTGCCCGCTGACAAGCTATGTGCTGGTGGGTTTCTCGCAGGGCGCGGTGATCGCCGGTGACATCGCCAGCGATATCGGCAACGGCCGCGGACCGGTGGATCAGGATCTGGTGCTCGGCGCCATGTTGATCGCCGACGGCCGCAGGCAGGACGGCGTCGGCCAGAACCTGAGCCCCAACCCGCCCGGGCAGGGTGCCGAAATCACCCTGCACGAGCTGCCGATGCTCTCCGCGCTGGGACTGTCGATGACAGGTCCTCGCGACGGCGGATTCGGCGCGCTCGATGACCGCACCTATCAGATCTGCGGTTCCGGCGATCTGATCTGCGCGGCCCCCGAGTCGGCATTCTCGGTCGGGAACCTGCCCGCCACCCTGGAAACCCTGCTGGGCAGCACCAAAGGTCCGGTGCATGCGCTGTACAACACCCCGCAGTTCTGGACGCTGGACGGCAAGGCGGCACCGCAGTGGACCCTGGACTGGGCCCGCGGGCTGATCGAGAACGCGCCGCACCCCAAGCACGAGTAGAGCTTGTTCGTCCTCCCGTCGCTGCGCTCGCCCTGGCTCGTCCCGGGAAAAGCGACTCGCCGGTAACCAGATTTGGCCTGCGGGAATCGGTCACCTAACATTAAGAGAAAACTAAGAGTAGTGAGTGGTCGGTCAGTGGTTCGTCCATCGGCCAGAATCCGCCGCCCCGGTACGATTCCGGAGGCTCGCGCCGACCGTGCGATGAGTGTGCTGTGACAGGAGTATTTGATGCCGTTCCATAACCCGTTCATCAAGAACGGTCAGATCAAGTTCCCCGACAGCGCCAGCATCGTCTCCCACGTCGAGCGCTGGGCGAAGGTCCGCGGCGACAAGCTCGCCTATCGTTTCCTGGACTACTCCACCGAGCGTGACGGTGTCGAGTGCGATATGACCTGGGCCCAGTTCAGCGCCCGCAACCGCGCCGTCGCGGCGCGCCTGCAGCAGGTCACCGAGGTCGGCGACCGCGTCGCCATCCTCTGTCCGCAGAACCTGGACTACCTGGTCGCCATGTACGGCGCCATCTACGCCGGTCGCATCGCGGTGCCGCTGTTCGACCCGTCCGAGCCGGGCCACGTCGGTCGTCTGCACGCCGTGCTGGACAACTGCCAGCCCTCTGCCATCCTGACCACCACCGCAGCCGCCGAAGGCGTGCGCAAGTTCTTCCGCAGCCGTCCGGCCAACCAGCGCCCGCGCGTCATCGCCGTGGACGCCGTCCCCGCCGAGGTCGCCAGCACCTGGGAACCGCTCGATGTCACCATCGACACGGTCGCCTACCTGCAGTACACCTCGGGCTCGACGCGCATCCCGACCGGTGTGCAGATCACCCACCTCAATCTGGCCACCAACATCGTCCAGATCATCGAGGCGCTGGAAGCCGAGGAGGGCGACCGCGGCCTGTCCTGGCTGCCCTTCTTCCATGACATGGGTCTGATCACCGCGCTGTTGTCGCCGATGATCGGGCACAACTTCACCTTCATGACCCCGGCCGCGTTCGTGCGCCGGCCCAGCCGCTGGATCCGGGAGATGGCCCGCAAGCCCGATGACACCGGCGGTGTCATCTCGGTGGCCCCGAACTTCGCCTTCGATCACGCCGCGGCGCGCGGTCTGCCCAAGGACGGCGAGCCGCCACTGGACCTGTCCAACGTCAAGGCCGTCCTCAACGGCAGCGAGCCCATCTCGGCGGCCACGGTGCGCCGCTTCAACGAGGCATTCGGGCCCTACGGGTTCCAGCCCAAGGCGATCAAGCCGTCCTATGGACTGGCCGAGGCGACACTGTTCGTGTCGACGACCCCGGCATCGGAAGAGCCCAAGATCATCTACGTCGACCGGGACGCGCTGAACACCGGCCGCATCGTCGAGGTGGACGCCGACTCGGAGTCCGCCGTCGCGCAGGCCTCCGCCGGCAAGGTCGGCGTCTCGGAATGGGCCGTGATCGTGGACGCCGAAGCCGCCACCGAACTGCCCGACGGTCAGATCGGTGAGATCTGGATCAGCGGCCAGAACATGGGCACCGGATACTGGGGCAAGGACCAGGAGAGCCGCGAGACCTTCCACAACATCCTCAAGTCGCGGATCAGCGAGTCGCATGCCGAGGGCGCGGCCGATGACGCGACCTGGGTGCGCACCGGTGACTACGGCGCGTTCCACGACGGCGACCTCTACATCACCGGCCGCGTCAAGGACCTGGTGATCATCGACGGCCGCAACCATTACCCGCAGGACCTGGAGTACTCCGCACAGGAATCCTCCAAGGCGCTGCGCACCGGGTTCGTCGCGGCCTTCTCGGTCCCGGCCAACCAGCTGCCCAAGGAAGTGTTCGACGACTCGCACGCCGGGCTGAAGTTCGACGCCGAGGACACCTCCGAGCAGCTGGTGATCGTCGCCGAGCGGGCGGCCGGTTCGCACAAGCTGGAGCTCGCCCCGATCATCGACGACATCCGGGCCGCCATCGCGGTGCGCCACGGTGTCACCGTCCGCGACGTGCTGCTCACCTCGGCGGGCGCCATCCCGCGTACCTCCAGCGGCAAGATCGGCCGTCGCGCCTGCCGTGCCGGCTACCTGGACGGCAGCTTGCGCAGCGGCAAGATCGCCAACGACTTCCCCGATGAGACCGACTGAGACCGACTGAGTTTCCGGCCGCGTTACCAAGGCCGCACGGCGGCGAAAGTGAACAGTGGAAATGACTGAAGCACAAGATAATTCACCAGCCGTACGGGGCGACATCACCGTCAACGAGATGCGCGAATGGCTGCGCAACTGGATCGCCAACGCGACCGGCCAGTCGGCCGACACCATCAACGAGTCGGCGCCGGTGGTCGAGCTGGGGCTGTCCTCGCGGGACGCGGTGGCCATGGCCAGCGATATCGAGGATCTGACCGGCGTCACCCTGACCGCGACCGTGGTGTTCCGCAACCCGACCATCGAGTCGCTGGCCACCGTCATCGTCGAGGGCGAGCCCGAACCCGTGCTCGACGCCGACGAGGACTGGACCCGCGCGCCCGGCGTCGACGACATCGCGATCGTCGGTCTGGCCACCCGGTTCCCCGGCGATATGAACAGCGCCGACGAGATGTGGGCCGCCCTGCTCGAGGGCCGCGACGCCAGCTCGGATCTGCCCGAGGGCCGCTGGTCGGAATTCCTGGGCGAGCCCCGCATCGCCGAGCGGGTCGCCAAGGCGCACACCCGCGGCGGCTACCTCTCCGATATCAAGGGTTTCGACTCCGAGTTCTTCGCACTGTCGAAGATGGAGGCCGACAACCTCGACCCGCAGCAGCGGATGGCGCTGGAGCTGACCTGGGAAGCCCTCGAGCACGCCCGCATCCCGGCCTCCAGCCTGCGTGGCGGCGATGTCGGTGTGTACGTGGGCAGTTCGAACAACGACTACATGTTCCTGGCCGTGGCGGATCCCACCACCGCGCACCCGTACGCCATCACCGGCACCACCAGCTCCATCATCGCCAACCGGGTGTCCTACTTCTACGACTTTCGCGGACCGTCCGAATCCATCGACACCGCCTGCTCCAGCTCGCTGGTCGCCACCCACCAGGGTGTGCGTGCGCTGCGCTCCGGTGAGATCGACGTAGCGATCGTCGGCGGCGTGAACGCCATGGTGACCCCGATCGTCACCATCGGCTTCGACGAGGTCGGTGGCGTGCTCGCCCCGGACGGCCGGTGCAAGTCGTTCTCCTCGGATGCCAACGGCTACGCCCGGTCCGAGGGCGGCGGCATGCTGGTGCTCAAGCGGGTCGCCGACGCCAGGCGCGACGGTGACGAGATCATCGCCGTCATCGCCGGCAGCGCGGTCAACCACGACGGGCGCTCCAACGGCATGCTGGCGCCGAACCCGGACGCCCAGGCCGCGGTGCTGCGCAAGGCCTACAAGGACGCCGGGATCAACCCGCGCGATGTCGACTACGTCGAGGCGCACGGCACCGGCACCATCCTGGGTGACCCGATCGAGGCCGACGCGCTCGGCCGGGTGATCGGCCTGGGCCGCGCCGATGACAAGCCTGCGCTGCTGGGCGCGGTGAAATCCAATGTGGGACACCTGGAATCAGCGGCCGGCGCGGCCAGCCTTGCAAAGATGGCGCTGTCGCTGCAGCACGACAAGCTGCCGCCGTCGATCAACTACGCCGGGCCCAACCCATACATCGATTTCGACAAGGAACATCTGAAGGTCAACGACACCGTCAGCGACTGGCCCCGCTACAGCGGGCACGCCATCGCCGGTGTCTCGGGCTTCGGTTTCGGCGGGGCCAACGCCCACCTGGTGCTGCGTGAGGTGCTGGCCGCCGACCTGGTCGAGCCGGAACCCGAAGCTCCTGTCGCCGAAGAGAAGCCGGCGCAGGAAGCGGTGTCCGTCGGCGGCGTGCGGATGGACGAGTACGGCGAGTTCGTCACCGACGAGCCCGAGTACCCCAGCTACGACGAGGGCAACTACGAACTGCCCGGGCTGACCGACGAGGCCAAGCGACTGCTCGAGGTGGCCCGCGAGGAGCTCGAGTCCCAGGAGCAACCGGCACCGGTGGTGCCGCTGTTCCTGTCCGGGTTCCTGACCTCCCGCAAGCGCACCGCCGCCGCAGAACTCGCGGACTGGATCGACAGCGAGGCCGGGCGCGCCTCGTCACTGGAGTCCATCGGCCGGTCGCTGTCGCGGCGCAACCACGGCCGTTCCCGCGCCGTGGTGCTGGCCCACGACCACGATGAGGCCGTCAAGGGCCTGCGTGCGCTCGCCGACGGCAAGCCCAGCCCGTTGGTGCTGGCCGCCGACGGTCCGGTCACCAACGGACCCGTGTGGGTGCTCGCCGGTTTCGGTGCCCAGCACCGCAAGATGGGCAAGAGCCTGTACCTGCGCAACGAGATCTTCGCCGAGTGGATCAACAAGGTCGACGCCCACGTGCAGGACGAGCGCGGCTATTCCGTCGTCGAACTCATCCTGGACGACTCCCAGGACTACGGCATCGAGACCACTCAGACCGTCATCTTCGCCATCCAGGTCGCCCTCGGTGAGGTGCTCAAGGCGCACGGCGCCAAACCCGGTGCGCTGGTGGGACAGTCGCTCGGCGAGGCCGCCGCCGCGTACTTCTCCGGCGGTCTGTCGCTGGAGGACGCCACCCGCACCATCTGCTCGCGCGCCCACCTGATGGGTGAGGGTGAGGCGATGCTGTTCGGCGAGTACATCCGGCTGATGGCCCTGGTCGAGTACTCGACCGACGAGATCAAGACGGTGTTCTCCGACTTCCCGGATCTGGAGGTGTGCGTCTACGCCGCACCGACCCAGACCGTCATCGGCGGCCCGCCCGAGCAGGTCGACGCGATCATCGCCCGCGCCGAGTCCGAGGGCAAGTTCGCCCGCAAGTTCCAGACCAAGGGCGCCAGCCACACCCAGCAGATGGATCCGCTGCTCGGTGAACTCGCCGCCGAGATCCAGGGCATCGACGCACGCCCGACGAAGGTCCCGTACTACTCGACGGTGCACGAGGGCCAGCTGATCCGCGTCGGCGCGGACCCCATCCACGATGTGGACTACTGGAAGAAGGGGCTGCGGCACAGCGTCTACTTCACCCACGGCATCCGCAACGCCGTGGACAACGGGCACACCACCTTCCTGGAGCTGGCGCCGAACCCGGTGGCGCTCATGCAGGTCGGGCTGACCACCGCGTCGGCAGGTCTGCACGACGCCCAGCTGATCGCCACCCTGGCCCGCAAGCAGGACGAGGTCGACTCGATGACGGTGGCGATGGCCACCCTGTTCGTGCACGGCCACGATCTGGACCCGCGCTCGCTGTTCCCGCGGCGGTCCCGCGGCCTGGCCGGCGCCCTGGACTACGCCGACATCCCGCTCACCCGCTTCCGCCGCAAGCAGCACTGGCTGGACGCCCGGTTCACCGGCGACAGCTCGGTCCTCATGCCCGGCACCCACGTGGCCACCCCGGATGGTCGCCACGTCTGGGAGTACGCACCAGACGGTGCGGCCGACCTGTCGGCGTTGGTGAAAGCCGCTGCCGTGCAGGTGCTTCCCGACGCCCAGCTGACCGCGTTCGAGCAGCGTGCGGTCCCGGCCGACAATGCCCGCCTGGTCACCACGCTCACCCGGCACCCCGGTGGGGCGACGGTGCAGGTGCACGCCCGCATCGACGAATCCTTCACGCTCGTCTACGACGCCATCGTCAGCCGCGGCGGCCAGCAGGCCGTGCTGCCGATCGCCGTCGGCGCGGGCACCGTCGCCGAGATCGCCGCCGCACCAGCCGTTGTCGAGGAGTCCGCCCCGGCGTTCGAGGCCGACAACCTCACCGCCGGTGCCAACATCGGGGCGAACTTCGCCAAATGGTCCGCGGACACCGGCGAGACGGTCGCCGATCGGCTGGGAACCATCGTCGGCAGCGCCATGGGCTATGAGCCCGAGGACCTGCCCTGGGAGGTGCCGCTGATCGAACTCGGCCTGGATTCCCTGATGGCCGTGCGTATCAAGAACCGCGTCGAGTACGACTTCGACCTGCCACCGATCCAGCTGACCGCGGTGCGCGATGCCAACCTGTACGCGGTGGAGAAGCTGATCCAGTACGCCATCGAGCACCGCGACGAGGTCGGCGAACTGGCCGAGGCGCAGAAGGGGCAGAGCGCCGAGGAGATCGCCGCCGCGCAGGCCGAGCTCATGGGCGGGGCGACCACGGTCGCCGAGTTGGAGGCCAAGCTGGCCGAGGTAGGGCATCCGATCGCAGCGGAGCAGACCGACGACACCGTCGAATCGCTTGCCGAGGTGGGTATCGAGATCCCGCCGCCACCAACGGATCCGAGCGGACCGGCGCAGGGTGCTCCCGCGAAGCCGAGCGCGACCGCGGCTGCGGCCGCGGCGAAGGTGCTCACCCAGGAGGCGGTCACCGAGGCGCTGGGCGCCGACGTCCCCCCACGCGACGCGGCCGAGCGCGTCACCTTCGCCACCTGGGCGATCGTGACCGGCAAGTCGCCCGGCGGCATCTTCAACGAGCTGCCCACGATCGATGCGGCGGCCGCCACCAAGCTGGCCGACCGGCTGTCCGAACGTGCCGAGGGCACCATCACCGTCGAGAACGTGACCTCGGCCAGGACCATCGAGGAACTGGCCACCCACGTCCGCAACCAGCTCGAAGACGGCGTGGTCGACGGATTCGTGCGCACCCTGCGTGCGGCCCCCGAGGGCTCGAACGCCTTGCCGCTGTTCGTGTTCCACCCGGCCGGCGGGTCCACCGTGGTCTACGAGCCGCTGATCAACCGGTTGCCCGCAGAGGTCCCGGTGTACGGCATCGAGCGGGTCGAGGGATCCATCGAGGAGCGGGCCGCCGAGTACGTGCCCAAGCTGCTGGAACTGCACGACGGCCCGTTCGTGCTGGCCGGCTGGTCCCTGGGCGGTGCGCTGGCCTACGCCTGCGCCATCGGGCTCAAGCGCGCCGGTGCCGATGTGCGGTTCGTCGGGCTCATCGACCTCGCGCTGCCCGGTGAGCCGATCGACCAGTCCAAGGAGGGCATGCGGGCCCGCTGGGACCGGTACGCGCTGTTCGCCCAACGCACCTTCAACGTGGAGATCCCCGAGATCCCCTATGAGGACCTGGAGAAGCTCGACGACGAGGGCCAGGTGAAGTACGTCCTGGACCTGGTGTCACAGAGCGGTGTGCAGATCCCGGGCGGCATCATCGAGCACCAGCGCACCTCGTATCTGGACAACCGCGCACTGTCCACCATCGAAATCCAGCCCTACGACGGGCCTGTCACGCTGTATCTGGCCGACCGGTACCACGATGACGCCATCGTCTTCGAGCCGGCGTACGCCACCCGCAAGCCCGACGGCGGCTGGGGCGACTACGTTTCCGAGCTGGAAGTGGTGCCGATCGGTGGTGAGCACATCCAGGCCATCGACGAGCCCTATATCGCGAAGGTCGGAGCTCACATGAGCGAGGCCATCAACCGCATCGAAGCTGAGAAGGACTCCAAGTGACGGAAACCCCGGTGCAGCCCAAGTTGCACACCACAGCCGAGAAGCTCGCCGAGCTCCGCGAGAAGCTGGAACTGGCAAAGGATCCCGGCGACGAGAAGGCCAAGGCCCGGCGCGACAAGAAGGGCATCCCCAGTGCCCGCGCCCGCATCCATGAGTTGCTGGACCCGGGCAGCTTCCTGGAGATCGGCGCGCTGGCCAAGACCCCCGGCGATCCGAACGCGTTCTTCGGTGACGGTGTGGTGACCGGTCACGGCACCATCGACGGCCGCCCCGTCGGCGTGTTCAGCCACGACCAGACCGTGTTCCAGGGTTCGGTCGGCGAGATGTTCGGCCGCAAGGTCGCCAAGCTCATGGAATGGGTGGCCATGGTCGGCTGCCCGATCATCGGCATCAATGACTCGGCGGGCGCCCGCATCCAGGACACCGCCACCTCGCTGGCCTGGTACGCCGAACTCGGCCGCCGCCACGAGATGCTGCGCGGCCTGGTCCCGGAGATCTCGCTGATCTTCGGCAAGTGCGCCGGTGGCGCGGTGTACTCGCCCATCCAGACCGATCTCGTTGTCGCGGTGCGCGATCAGGGCTACATGTTCATCACCGGCCCGGATGTCATCAAGGACGTCACCGGTGAGGACGTCACCTTCGACGAACTCGGTGGCGCCGACGTGCAGGCGCAGCGCGGCAACATCCACAAGGTCGTCGAGTCGGAGTCGGCCGCCTACCAGTACGTGCGGGACTACCTGAGTTTCCTGCCGTCCAACCACTTCGACGATGTGCCCATCGTCAACCCGGGCCTGGAGCCCGAGATCACCCCGTCTGATCTGGAACTCGACACGATCGTGCCGGACTCGGACAACCAGGCCTACGACATGCACGAGATCCTGCTCCGGATCTTCGATGACGGCGACGTGTTCGAGATCGCCGAACAGCGCAGCCCGTCGATGATCACCGCGTTCGCCCGCGTCGACGGCCGCCCCGTCGGGGTGATCGCCAACCAGCCGATGCACATGTCCGGCGCGGTGGGCAACGAGGCGTCCGACAAGGCGGCCGGGTTCATCCGGTTCTGCGATTCGTTCAACCTGCCGCTGGTTTTCGTCGTTGACACCCCCGGCGCCATGCCGGGTCTCGAGGAGGAGAAGGGCGGCATCATCAAGCGCGGMGGCCGGTTCTTCAACGCGATCGTCGAGGCCGATGTGCCCAAGGTGACCATCGTCGTGCGCAAGGCCTACGGCGGCGGGTACGCGGTGATGGGTTCCAAGCAGCTGTCGGCGGACCTGAACTATGCCTGGCCCACCGCGCGCATCGCCGTGATCGGCGCCGAGGGTGCCGCGCAGCTGCTGGTGAAGCGCTTCCCCGATCCGACCTCACCCGAGGTGCAGAAGATCCGGGCCGATTTCATCGAGGGCTACAACGCCAACCTGGCGACCCCGTGGATCGCCGCCGAACGCGGCTACATCGACGGCGTCATCGAACCGCACCAGACCCGGCTGCTGATCCGTAAGTCGCTGCGGCTGCTGCGCGACAAGCAGCCCGTCAGCAAGGTGCTGCGCAAGCACGGCCTGACGCCGCTGTAGCTGTCCGCCCCGGCGGTGATCCCCGGAGAAGCCGCCGCGGGTATCGAGCAGTACGAGGTGGCGGGTCGCTGTGGCCTACTACGATTCAACGATGCCGGACCCCGTACACCCTGCGGTGACCGTCGCGCTGGGCGCGGTGGCCACCGCGTATGAGGGTGCCGCGGTGGTCTACCGGGGTGCCGAGGGCCTGCCGGTGGTCGGCTCGTGGCTGCGGCGCAGCCGGCTGGATCTACAGGCCCGCGGCGAACGGGTGCTGGCCGCCGGTATCGAGGTGATCCTCGACGAGCTCGACCTGAACACCTTGGCGCGGCAACGGCTCGACCTCATCGGGCTGGCCAACGAGGTGGTGGACGGGATCGACCTGCCCGCGATCATCAGGCAGTCCACCGATTCGGTGACCGCCGAGGTGATGTCCGATGTGCGGACCCAGAGCGAGCGCGCCGATGATCTGGTGTCCGGCTTCGTCGACCGCCTGCTGGGCAGGGAGCCGCGGTGAGACCGGCGGGGGTGGTCAGTCGTGGGGTGGCCGCCGTCATCGATCTGCTGTTCGTCGGTATCGTGCTGGGCGCGCTCTACGTCGGCCTCATCCTGGCGCGGTTGATGTTCAACCCGTCCTCCTTCAGCTTCCCGACGGTCAGCGCGGTGTTCTCCACGGCGGTGATGTTCGGCGTGGCGGTGTTCTATCTGGCCGCGTGCTGGACGGTCTCGGGTTGCACCGTCGGCGCCGTCACCATGGGGCTGCGGGTGACCGGCCGCCGCGGTGGACGGGTGTCGCCGTTGATCGCGCTGATCCGTGCGGTGGCCTGCGTGCTGTTCCCGGTGGGGCTGCTGTGGGTCGTCATCGACGTGCGGCGCCGTTCGATCCAGGACGTGGTGCTGGGCAGCCGGGTGGTCTACGTCAAGGTCTAGATCGGGCGTCCCTCAGCTCGAGGGTAGGTCCAGCCAGTCATCGACCTGGAACGCATCCCCGCGGGCGACCAGGGTGGCGCCGCCATGACCCGGATAGTGCGCGGGGATGACGGCGGCGCGCCGGCGGGCGGCCTCGGTGAACACCCGCTTACGGGTCGCCGTGGCGGCCGCGGCATCGACGTCGAAGGCGCACGGATCCGAGGGCCGTGGAATCTGGATGGGGCAGTGGGTCAGATCCCCGACGAACACCGCCGGTCTGCCGGCGTCCAGCCACAGCACCGATGATCCCGGGGTGTGGCCCGCGGCGGGCCGCAGCCACACCGATTCGCTCAATTGTTGCTCCCCRCCGAACAATTCGACCTGACCGGCCTCGTACACCGGCGCCACACTGTCGTCGAAGACCACCCGCGCCGCGTCATCGCAGCCGGCGCCGTCGGGACCGAAGTGCCGGAAGTCGGCCTCCGGCAACAGGTAACGCGCATTCGGGAAGGTCGGCACCCACCCGTCGTCGGACGCGGTGGTGTTCCATCCGACGTGATCGGTGTGCAGGTGGGTGTTGAGCACCACGTCGACGCTGTCCGGGGTGACACCCGCGGCCGTCAGCGCATCGAGAAACCCGGTGTCCAGGTTGTTCAGCACCGGGATCGGCCGCTGGCGGCCGTTACCGACGCCGGTGTCGACGAGCACCCGCAGCCCGTCGACATCGATGACCCAGGTCTGGATCGCCACCCGCCACCGCCGGGTGTCCGGGTTCAGGAACGTGGGCACCAGCAGATCGGCGTTCTCCGACCACGCCGCGTCCGGGGTGTCGCCGAACATGTCGACACCCGGCTCGAACGACGTCTCCAACACCCTTGTCAGGACGGCGTTTCCGAGCCGGGTCCGATCTGCCATGGCTAGGGGCCGATGCGGATCTCGCCGGGCGAGTACAGCCCGGAGTGCGTGGAACTACCCAACTCGATCTCCGCGGGTTCGGCGTCGACGATGGTGTCGAAGCGCCGCAGCGAACCCCAGTCCTGGCCCCAGTCGTTGGACAGGTAGGTCGACATCACCGACGCGCGCAGCAGCAGATCGGTGATCCCCAGCAGGCCGCCCTCGAGGCCGTTCTGCCAGGTGTCGGTGCTCTGCAGCTTGGCGAAGTAGTCCGGTGAGATGCGGAACTTCGGGACCTCGGTCACCCCGTTGGCGTGCAGCATCGGCCGCTGGCACGGGAAGGCCAGGCCGACCGCCCAGTCCAGCAGCACGGGCTGCTGGGAGCCGATGTATTCCTGGACCGAGCGCACCTCGGGCACCCGCGGCGGGGTGACCGCGACCCAGTCGCCCGGGCTCAGGGACAGATCCTCGGCGATCACCCGGACCGCGATGGCATCGGCCGGGATCTGCCGGCGCGGGTAGCGCAGGTTGCGCCACGACGGCGTCGGGCCGATGTCATAGGGGCTGACCCGACCGGCGGGTACCGGGGCACCGTCCGGGCCGGCGACCGCGTACTCCAATTCCACGGTCTGCCCGGAGACTTCGCCCTTGGCGACGTTGACGCCGGAGATCGTGCCTGCCGCGGTGATGGTGACCAGCGGGTGCGCGTCGTCGGCGGCGGGCAACTCATACCAGGCCGAGGCGAGTTTGCTCTCCCGTTGTGCCCCGGTCGAATACGTGCCGGCGATCGGTACGCGCGCCGGGTCCAGGCCGTAGGGCAGCGGCACCCGGGAGCCGTTGACGCCGGGCCGCGGCAGCCGGATCGACCGGTTCCAGTCGTAGTCGGTGCCGGGCTGCGGATTGTTCAGCCGGATGGCCTCGGCGACGATCCGGTCGGGCACCCCGTCGGGGGAGAAGCCGGGCGCACCGGCCCCGCCGAGCGGGCCCAGCGGGCCGTAATCACCGGGCAGCGCGCGCAGGAACCCGGCGTTGGAGTCGGGTTCGACCAGGACGTCGTCGGCCATGCCGCAGCCGCCGGCGAAGGCGCGTACGTTGGCCCAGCCGTTGGAGTAGGTCGGGTACTGGCGCACCACGCCGATGGCCATCGACGCCACGAACACCACCACCATGAAGCCGGCGGCGATCGGGATCGGTGCGGCCGTGAGTCGGTCGACGAAACGGGAGTCCCCGCGCCCCGATACGTGTAACCAGAACGCCCACAGCGCCGCGATCACGAACAGCGCGAAGAAGATCGTGCTGATGGTCACCCCGCCGATCGCCGGGACCGCCGTGTTGAAGGGGACACCGAAGTTGGAGACGTACCACCACCCGTTGACCGAGGCGAAGCACAGCGCCACGACGAAGAACACGAGTGACAGGAACGCCATCCGGTTACGTGCCGACCGCAGCACTACCGGGGACACCATCACCGTGGCCAGGGCGGCCATCGCGCCCGCCACCGCGGCGAACAGGCCGAAGTGGTGAATCCACTTGGTGGGGGTGAACATCAGGAAGAAGATGGTGGCGAAGATGATGCCCATCAAGCGCCAGGCCGGACCGCGCGCGATGCCGGCGATCCGCTTGCGGCGCAACATCATGAACAGCGCCGGGAACAGGCACATCGCGCTGAACAGGAACGCGAACCGGCGTGAGATGGCGCCGTCGACGGTCGGCAGGACCAGGTAGTAGTACCGCAGATTCTCGGTGTACCACTGCTGGCTGGGCCCGATCGCGGTGCGGACCCGGGTGGCCTCCAGCACCGTGGCCAAGGTCTGGTCGGCGAACACGACCGCCAGGATCACGGTGCCGACCGCCAACAGCGGTGCCAGCAGCGGCCAGGTCCCCACCACGGCGCGGCGACGCATCAGGATGCGCAGGATGGGACGGCCACCGGCAACGAGCGCGGCCACCGCGATCAGACCGGTCGGCTGGATGCCGAGGGTGAAGGCGGCCGAGAGGATGGCCAGCGCGGCCGGCGTCAGCCGCCCGGAGGTGACCGCACGCTCGATCAGCACATAGGTGATGAGCGCGCCGGTGGCGATCTGGCCTTCGGGACGCAGGCCGTTGTTGAACGGCATCCAGGCACCCAGCAGCACCAGACCCGCCGCCCACAGCGCCGGGCGGCTGGCGACCACGGCGGGGCCGAGTCGGGGCAGCACCTCGCGGGACAGCAGCAGCCAGCACACCAGTGCACAGATCAAGTCGGGCAACCGGATCCAGATGCTGGCGTCGCTCACCCGGGTCATCAGGGCCAGCACGTTGTAGTACCAGCCGAACGGGTCCTCGGGGCTGCCGAACCAGCGGAAGTAGTTGGACATGTAGCCGCCGTGATCGGCGACCCGGGCCATCTGCAGGATGTAGCCGTCATCCGAGGAGTTGGTGCCGATGACGTACCAGAGCGCGAACGCGCCCACCACCACACCGTCGACCGGCGACGCCGTCTTCCACCGGGTGGGGATCAGCCGGTGCATGCGCCGGCCGTCGACGCGGTCCAGGCGCCACAGCGCCAGCACCGCGATGATCGTCGAGAGGATCGCCAGCACGATCGCGGCGAGTTTCAGCGGCGTCGGATGCGTGGTGAATCGGGTGTCGATATCGGCCGACAGCGACAGCCCTTGCGGGGCAGGTCCGGTCAGGTCGGTGAACACGCCGACGACGGCCGGGCGCAGGTTTGGGTCGGGGTAGCCGGTGCGCTGCGGGGTGCCGTCCTCCTGCGTCAGCCCGACGAACTCGGCGTAGGTGCCGTCATGGTTGGAGGTGATCTTGATGTCGGAACAGTCTGCGGCACGGTCGCGTTCGACGCTGGCCACCACCACGTTGCGCACGATGACGTCCACCCGGCCCGGGCTGCCCGCGCTCGGTTCGGTGACGTTGACCAGCATCGCGTTCAGCGCCGCGTCGCGGCCCTCGGCGGGCGCGGTGCCCAGCACCAGACCGCCCTCGGCGGGCATGTCCCGAATCACCGAGCACGGCACGGTGGCGGTCAGCGTCACCGGCGCCTGGGAGATCAGGGGGGCGGTGACGTTCGAGAGCTGGCCCGCCTGCGGCCAATTCAGGGTGGCGGTGGTCTGGGTGACCGGCAGCAGCGGCACCGCGACCGCCATCACGAACCCCAGCAGGCCGGCGATCGTGGCGACCCAGCGGGCGATCTTCACATCGTCGCGGGCCTTCGGTTCGTTCACAGGTTCACTCACGGCTCCGGCTTGTCCGCTCCCGTTCATGTCGTTCACGGCAGGGCCCTGATCGGTCCGCCGCGACTCCAGCCGAACACGTTCGCAGTCCCTTCTTCGATGACGGCGTCGGGCGCGACATCGCGCGGCACCACCCGGATATAGCGCTCGATCGAACCCCAGTCGCGGTACCAGTCGTCACGCAGATAGGTGGGGATCGTCGAGGTGCGCAGCAGCGCCTGGATGAACAGGAACGGTCCACCGTCATCGGCGGACTGCCACTGGTTCGAGGACGCCACCATCTGCTTGAAGTTCGGAATGATCCGGTATTCCGGCAGTTCGGCGACGCCGAGGTGTTCGGCGAACGGCCGCTGGCAGGGGAAGTTGGACGCGGTGGCGATGTCCATCAGCACCGGCGTCTGCGTACCGAGGTACTGCTGGGCCGTCTGCAGGACCGGCACCCGCGGCGGGGTGAACCCGAACCACTGATCCTCGGACAGGTTCGGGTCATCGGCGACGATGCGGGCCACATTGGCCTCCGGCGGAGCCGAGGCGAGCGGGAAACGCAGGTTGCGCCAGGCCTTCTGATAGAAGGTGTCGATCGGCTGGACCTCCGACAGCGCCTGATAGCTGCCGTCGGGCCGGTGCACACCCCACTGCAATTTCAGTGACTGGCCGTAGTTGAAGGAACCGTCCTCCTCGTAGAACCAGATCGCGCCCACCGCGGCGACGGTCACCAGTGGACGGTCCGGGCTGCGGGGCGGCAGCTGGTACCAGGCCGAGGTGGCCTTGGCGGCAAGGGTGTTCTCGTCGAAGCTGCCCATCACCGGAGTGGTGTCCGGGTCGAGTCCGAACGGTAGGTACACCCGGGATCCGTTGACGCCCTCGGGGCCGTAGCCGCCGCCGGTACCTGCCGCGTAGCCGACACCGACATTCGGCTTGTCGACCGGCCCGTCCGAGTTCGGGGTGCCGGGGTTGGCGGCCACCGGTTCGGGGGGCTCCAGGGTGTCGCTGACGCCGTTGGGCGTGAACCCGATGGGCTTGTCGCCGCCGAGCGGGCCGTACTCGCCGAAGCGCTGGCCCGGAACCGGTTGCAGCAGTCCGGCATTGGTGTCGGCCTCGACCAGCACCGCGTCGGCCATGGCGCAGCTGTCTGCGGACAGCCCCGAACGCAGGGCGGCAAGGTTGGCCGAACCGGTGGTGTAGACGGGGTAGCGCGCCGCGGTGGCCTTGAGCATCGAGCCCAGTTCCAGGACGACCATGATGACCGCGACGACCAGCAGCGGGGTGGACGCCAGCGCCCGGTTGCGGCCGGTGTCGGCGACCTCGGTGTGCCCGGCGTAGTCGATGCGGAAATGCAGCCAGGCGGTCAGCAGACCACCGGCGATCGCCAGCACCAGGAAGATCGTGGTGACCGGGAAGCCGACGATGACGGGCTGCTTGTCGAACCACGGCACCCCGTAGTTGCCGGTGTAGAAGAAGCCGTTGAGACCGGAGGTGGCCCATGCCAGCACGAACAGCAGCGCGGTCACGTACAGCGCGAGGTTGCGCCGGCTGTGCAGCCCGACCCGGGCCAGCGCGAACGCGGTCACGCCGCCGAGTGCACCGGCCAGGCCGGCGAACGCACCGAACTGGATGGCCCACTTCGTCGGGGTGAACGTCAGCAGCAGCAGCCCGATACCGGTGGTGCCGATCAGCCGCCACACCGGCCCGTTCACCGTGCCGGGCACGGTGCCGCGGCGCAGCAGCACCATCAGCAGACCGAACAGGCACAGCAGCAGGATCAGCACCGCGAAACGGCGGGTCAGTGAACCGTCGACGCTGTCCTCGACGGTCAGGAAGTAGTAGCGCAGGAACTCCTGGTACCAGGGGATCGTCGGGCCCACCACGTACTTGATGCGCGCGGACTCGGCGACGGTGGCCAGCGTCTGGTCGCGGAACACGATGACGAAGATCAGCGAGGCGGCCGCGGCCAGCGGTGCCAGCTGGGCGGCCAGGCCCAGTGCGGGGCGGCGCTCGGCGATGACCTGGGTGATCTTTCGGGCGCCGACGAGCAGCGGCGCCAGGGCGATCAGGCCCTGTGGTGCCAGCGTCAGGCAGAACACGGCGACGACGATCGCTGCCGCGGTCGGCCACAGCCTGCGCCGGCCCACCGTCTGTTCCACGAGCACCCAGCTGAGCACCACGCCGAACGCGATGAGCGGTTCCGGGCGCAGACCGTTGTTGAACGGCAGCCAGGCGGCCAGGAACACCGCGCCCGCCGTCCACACGGCGGCCCGGTTGCGGGCCAGCCGGTTGCCGAGCCGGGGCAGCACCACGTGGCTCAGCAGCAGCCAGGTGCCGATCGCGGCGGCGGTGGCGGGCAGCCGCATCCAGACCCCGGCGGTGCTGATCGAGGCCAGGTGCGCGAGCACGCTCTGATACCAGTCGAACGGGGCTTCCGAGGCGCCGAAATAGCGGTAGTAGTTGGCGATGTACCCGGCGTCCCCGGACACCCTGGCCATGGTCAGGTTGTAACCGTCATCGGAGGTCGGCGGTCCGACGATGTGCCACACCAGCAGTCCGCCCACCACCCCGGCGTCGGCCAGCCAGACCGACAGTCCGGTGCGGCGCCGGCGGCCCGGCGCGGGGCGCCGACCGGCGGTGCGGTCCAGCAGCGCCAGCGCGACGATGGACGCCAGCACGGCGGCCACGCCGAGCACCATCACCACGGTCTTCAGTGCGGTCGGCGAGGTGATGAAGCGGGTGTCGATGTCGACGTGCGCGTGCAGGCCGGCATCCGGTCCGACGCGCAGGTCGGTGAAGATGCCCGCCACCTGCGGGCGCTTGTCGAGGCCGAGAGTGCCGGTGGCGCCGGGGATGCCGACGAAATCGGCGCCGACCGCGCCGACGTTCGCCCAGATGCGCAGCTCACTGC
>NZ_JBFUKN010000117.1:0-17289 GCF_056400845.1 Mycobacterium sp. P4_H6
CCGCCCAGTGGTCGCCCGCCCCGGCCGCCACCTGGGGACCCCAGCCCGCCCCGCCGGTGCGCCATCCCGAGCCACCGGCATCCCCGCGTCCGGCGCCGGAGCCCGCACCCCGGGCAGAGCAGCCCGCCCCGGAAACCCCGGACCGCCGTGGCCGCCACTACGGCTCGGACGCCGAATCGGCCCAGCCGCCGCGCCGCGCGCGGCACTCGGTGCCCGGCGAAACCGGTCCGCCGCCGCCACCTCCGTCCGCTCCGCCGCGCACCCGGCGGGCGGCCCAGCCGGACCGCGAACCCCCGGTGCAGGCGCCCACGCCGCCGCCCGCGCAGACACCCACCCCACCGCCGGCGCCCCGCCACCGTGGTGCCGAAGAACTCCAGCGCGAACAGCCGGAACCCGAGGGCGGCCAGCATGCAGGTGGTCAGCCGGTCTCCGAACTGCTCTCCCGCCTGCAGGCAACCCCCACCGGCGGTGGCCGGCGCCGTCGCCGCGAGGAGTGAGCTAGGCTCACCCCGACCGTGCGGTACCCGTATAAGGGACCGCAACGTTTATCACGACTGAATTTGCGAGGTCGTCTGTCATGGTCGACGGACTCCGTCCAGCGCGGCTCACTGTCGGCATCATCTCGGCCGGCCGGGTGGGAACCGCTCTCGGCGTGGCGCTCGAGCGCGCCGAGCACGTGGTGGTGGCCTGCAGCGCCATCTCCAACCAGTCCCGTGAACGCGCGGCCGCCAGACTCCCCGACACCGCGGTGCTGCCCGTGCAGGACGTGGCCGGGCGGGCCGAGTTGCTGCTGCTCGCGGTGCCCGATGCCGAACTCGATGCGCTGATCTCCGGGCTGGCCGCCACCGACGCGGTACGCCCCGGCACCATCGTGGTGCACACCTCCGGGATGAACGGGGTCGGCGTGCTGGAGCCGTTGACGGCACAGGGTTGCATCCCGCTGGCCATCCACCCCGCGATGACGTTCACCGGTTCCGATGAGGACATCGCCCGGCTGCCGGACACCTGTTTCGGCGTCACCGCGCTCGACGAGATCGGTTACGCGATCGGCCAGGCGCTGGTGCTGGAGATCGGCGGAGAACCGTTCCGGGTCCCCGAAGACGCGCGCATGCTGTACCACTCGGCCCTGGCGCATGCCAGCAACCACCTCGTCACCGTCGCACTCGACGCGGTCGAGGCACTTCGGTCCGCGCTGCGCGGCCAGGAGCTCCTCGGCCAGGAACTCGTCGGTGACGCACCCGGCGGGATCGCCGAACGCATCATCGGCCCGCTGGCAAGGGCGTCGCTGGAGAACGCGCTGCGGCGCGGCCAGGCGGCGCTGACGGGTCCGGTGGCGCGCGGCGACGCGGCCGCGGTGGCCGGTCATCTGCGCGCCTTCGGTGAGGTGGATCCCCAACTGGCCCAGGCATATCGGTCCAATTCACTGCGCACCGCCCAGCGGGCGCACGCACCGAAGGACGTGTTCGACGTGCTCACCACACCCGGGACGGGACAGAAGTGACCGTCCGCAAACCGCCGGCCTTCGCCGCCGGAGAGCTCAACGTCTATACCCGGCCCGCCGATGTCGCGGACGTCACCAGGGCGCTGCGCGGGACCGGCAAGCGGGTCATGCTGGTGCCGACGATGGGCGCCCTGCATGAGGGCCACCTCACGCTGGTCCGTCATGCCAAGCGCATTCCCGGTGCGGTGGTGGTGGTTTCGATCTTCGTCAATCCGCTGCAGTTCGGTGCCGGGGAGGATCTCGACGCCTACCCGCGCACCCTGGAAGACGATCTCGCGGCGCTACGGGGCGAGGGAGTGCAGATCGCCTTCACCCCGACCGCGGCGGACATGTACCCGTCGGGACCGCGCACCAGCGTGCACCCCGGGCCGCTGGGTGCAGAACTCGAAGGCGCTTCCCGGCCCACGCATTTCGCCGGGATGCTGACCGTCGTCATGAAACTGCTGCAGATCGTCGGGCCGGATCGCGCGTTCTTCGGCGAGAAGGACTATCAGCAACTGGTGCTGATCCGGCAGATGGCCGACGACCTGAACCTCGGCGCCCGCATCGTCGGGGTGCCGATCGTGCGGGAGGCCGACGGACTGGCGATGTCCTCGCGTAACCGCTACCTCGACGAGGTGCAGCGTGAGCAGGCCTGTGCCATACCGTCGGCACTGCTGGCCGGCATGTACGCCGCGGGCGAGGGTGTGGACGCCGCACTGGACGCCGCGCGGGCCGTGCTCGACGAGGTACCGGCGATCAGCGTCGACTATCTGGAGGTCCGCAACACCTGGCTGGGCCCGGCGCCGCAGACCGGCGCGGCCCGCCTGCTGGTGGCGGTTCGCCTGGGCGGCACCCGACTGCTGGACAACATCGCCATCGACATCGGCGTGCCCTCGGGCGACGGTCCGGATGTCGCGTACGACGAACACGAATTGCCCTGGAGGAACTGATGTTACGGACCATGCTGAAGTCCAAGATCCACCGTGCCACGGTCACCCAGGCCGACCTGCACTACGTGGGTTCGGTGACCATCGACGCGGACCTGATGGATGCGGCGGACCTGCTCGAAGGCGAGCAGGTCACCATCGTCGACATCGACAACGGCAGCCGACTGGTCACCTACGCCATCACCGGTGAGCGCGGCAGTGGTGTCATCGGGATCAACGGTGCCGCAGCGCATCTGATACATCCCGGAGATCTGGTCATCCTCATCGCCTATGGCACCATGGAGGACGCGCAGGCCCGCGAGTACCAGCCCAGGATCGTCTTCGTCGACGCCGGGAACCGTCAGATCGACCTGGGTACCGATCCCGCCTTCGTGCCGGCGGATGCGGCCGGCCTGATGTCGCCCCGCTGATGCTGCTGGCCATAGACGTCCGTAACGCGCACACCATCGTCGGGCTGATCTCGGGTGCGGGCGAGAACGCCAAGGTGGTGCAGCACTGGCGGATACGGACCGAATCCGAGGTGACCGCCGACGAGCTGGCGCTCACCATCGACGGTCTGGTCGGTGACGATGTGGAGCGGTTGACGGGTGCGGCGGCGCTGTCGACCGTGCCCTCGGTGCTGCACGAGATCAGGCTGATGCTGGAGCAGTACTGGCCCGCGGTGCCGCACGTCCTCATCGAGCCCGGGGTGCGTACCGGTATCCCGCTGCTGGTGGACAACCCCAAGGAAGTCGGTGCGGACCGGATCGTCAACTGCCTGGCCGCTTTTCACAAGTACAACTCGCCGGCGATCGTGGTCGACCTGGGGTCCTCCATCTGTGTCGACGTGGTGTCGGCCAAGGGGGRGTTCCTCGGCGGCGCCATCGCCCCGGGCGTGCAGGTGTCCTCCGATGCCGCGGCGGCAAGGTCGGCGGCGCTGCGGCGCGTGGAACTGACCCGTCCGCGTTCGGTGATCGGCAAGAACACCGTGGAGTGCATGCAGGCCGGCGCGATCTTCGGCTTCGCCTCGTTGGTCGACGGTCTGGTGGACCGCATCCGCGCCGATGTGGACGGTTTCGGGGGCAGCGACGTCGCGGTGGTCGCGACCGGGAACTCCGCGCCACTGGTGCTGCCCGATCTGCGCACCGTCGGGCATTACGACCAGCACCTGACGTTGCAGGGGCTGCGGCTGGTGTTCGAGCGCAACCGCGACAACCAGCGCGGCCGACGCTGATTAAGCTGGCTGTTCGTGAGTTCTTCTGACGATCCGGCCGCACCCACCCAGCCCGAGCACGACGACACCCCGGAGCAGTACCGGATCCGTCAGGCCAAGCGTGAGCGCCTGCTCGCCGAGGGGCGTGACCCGTACCCGGTGCAGGTGGCGCGCACCCATTCGCTGGCCGAACTGCGGGCCGCGTACCCGGATCTGCCGGTGGACACCCAGACCGGCGACATCGTCGGGGTCGCGGCCAGGGTCGTGTTCGCCCGCAACTCCGGGAAGCTGTGTTTCGCCACCCTGCAGGACGGCGACGGGACCCAGCTGCAGCTGATGATCAGCCTGGCCGAGGTGGGCCAGGAATCGCTCGATGCCTGGAAGGCGGACGTCGACCTCGGCGACATCGTCTTCGCGCATGGACAGGTCATCAGTTCACGGCGCGGCGAGCTGTCTGTGCTGGCAGATTCCTGGCAAATAGTCTCCAAGGCATTGCGGCCGCTCCCGGTGGCCCACAAGGAGATGAGCGAAGAATCCCGGGTCCGGCAACGCTACGTCGACCTGATCGTCCGTCCCGAGGCGCGTGCCGTTGCCCGGCAGCGCATCGCGGTGGTGCGTGCGGTGCGGTCGGCACTGGAGCGCCGCGGGTTCCTCGAGGTCGAGACGCCGATGCTGCAGACCCTGCCCGGCGGCGCGGCCGCCAGGCCGTTCGTCACGCACTCCAATGCCCTCGACGCCGATCTGTATCTGCGAATCGCGCCGGAGTTGTTCCTCAAGCGGTGTCTCGTCGGCGGATTCGAGAAGGTTTTCGAGTTGAATCGGAACTTTCGAAACGAAGGTGCGGATTCCACACATTCCCCGGAATTTGCGATGCTGGAGACTTATCAGGCCTATGGCACATATGACGATTCGGCCACCGTCACCCGTGAGCTGATTCAAGAAGTGGCCGACGAGGCCCTTGGTACGCGCGAGGTCCAGCTACCCGACGGCAGTACGTATGACTTGGACGGCGAATGGCAGACGCTGGAAATGTATCCGTCGCTGTCGGCGGCACTCGGTGAAGAGATAACGCCGGAGACCAGCCTGCAACATCTGTTGTCCATCGCCGAACGTCTCGAGGTCGAGATTCCCGCCGATCGCGGTTATGGACACGGGAAATTGGTCGAGGAACTGTGGGAACACACCGTCGGTGAAACCCTGTGGGCGCCCACCTTCGTCCGTGACTTCCCGGTGGAGACGAGCCCGCTGACACGTGCTCACCGCAGCATTCCCGGCGTCACCGAAAAGTGGGATCTCTATGTGCGTAAATTCGAATTGGCCACCGGTTACTCCGAGCTCATCGACCCGGTGATTCAGCGCGAACGTTTTGTCGCGCAGGCCGCCGCAGCCGCCGCAGGCGACGATGAGGCGATGCGCCTCGACGAGGATTTTCTCGCCGCTCTGGAGTACGCGATGCCGCCGACGACGGGTACCGGAATGGGTATTGATCGCCTGTTGATGGCATTGACGGGGCTGACGATTAGAGAGACAGTTTTGTTCCCGATTGTGCGCAGACACTCAAACTGACTGCATATCCGCAGTGGTTGTTGAATGAATTCCATCCGTATGCAAGCATTACCGCAGGGGTTCGGGGTGAATCTACGAGTGGCCACAGAAGGGTCGTGTGAGCTATATGGCAAAGAAAGTGACCGTCACACTAGTTGACGATTTCGACGGCGAAGCCGCCGCAGATGAGACCGTCGAATTCGCACTGGACGGCGTGAGCTACGAGATCGATCTTTCTTCGAAGAACGCCTCGAAGCTGCGCGGCGACCTGAAGCAGTGGGTCGAGGCCGGCCGCCGCGTCGGTGGCCGCCGCCGGGGCCGTTCGGCGGGCACGGGCCGCGGGCGCGCCGCCATCGATCGGGAACAGAGCGCGGCCATCCGGGAATGGGCCCGCCGCAACGGACACAATGTGTCGACCCGCGGGCGTATCCCCGCCGAGGTCATCGACGCATTCCACGCCGCGACGTAGTTGACCCTCGCAAAATAATTGCCGGTAGCCAGCTCGTCTCTCGGCTGATCCGGGCCACTCCGCTTCTTCGCTCACGGCGAACTCATCTCGGTGCTTTTCGGGAAACGTTCGGCGGTCGTCGCGCGTTATGTCTGCAACGGCGGCACCAAGGCTGGACACCAAGAGCGGCACGGGTTTCCCCCGACCACTAGAGTGGACGGCAGGTGCGGTGCCCTGTGCAGCTCATGTACAGCGCACGTGGCCGCCCTATGTGAGGAAGCGCAGGTAAACCGATGTTCGAGAGATTCACAGACCGTGCCCGTCGGGTGGTCGTCCTGGCCCAAGAAGAAGCCCGGATGCTCAACCACAACTACATCGGCACCGAGCACATCCTGCTCGGCCTCATCCACGAGGGTGAGGGCGTAGCGGCCAAGTCGCTCGAGTCGCTGGGCATTTCCCTGGAAGGCGTGCGCAGCCAGGTCGAGGAGATCATCGGCCAAGGTCAGCAGGCGCCGTCCGGCCACATCCCGTTCACTCCGCGCGCCAAGAAGGTGCTCGAGTTGAGCCTGCGCGAGGCGCTGCAGCTCGGCCACAACTACATCGGCACCGAGCACATTCTGCTCGGCCTGATCCGTGAGGGCGAGGGCGTCGCCGCCCAGGTGCTGGTGAAACTGGGCGCCGAACTCACCCGGGTGCGCCAGCAGGTCATCCAGCTGCTGTCCGGTTATCAGGGCAAGGAAGCTGCAGAAGCCGGTACCGGTGGACGCGGCGGCGAGGCGGGCAACCCGTCCACGTCGCTGGTGCTCGACCAGTTCGGCCGCAACCTGACCGCCGCCGCGATGGAGGGCAAGCTCGACCCCGTCATCGGCCGCGAGAAGGAAATCGAGCGGGTGATGCAGGTGCTGAGCCGCCGCACCAAGAACAACCCGGTGCTGATCGGTGAGCCCGGCGTCGGTAAGACCGCCGTCGTGGAGGGCCTGGCCCAGGCCATCGTGCACGGCGAGGTCCCCGAGACGCTGAAGGACAAGCAGCTCTACACGCTCGACCTGGGCTCGCTGGTCGCCGGCAGCCGTTACCGCGGTGACTTCGAGGAGCGCCTGAAGAAGGTGCTCAAGGAGATCAACACCCGCGGCGACATCATCCTGTTCATCGACGAGCTGCACACGCTGGTCGGGGCGGGTGCCGCCGAGGGCGCGATCGACGCCGCCAGCATCCTGAAGCCGAAGCTGGCCCGCGGTGAGCTGCAGACCATCGGTGCGACCACCCTCGACGAGTACCGCAAGTACATCGAGAAGGACGCCGCGCTGGAGCGCCGCTTCCAGCCCGTGCAGGTCGGTGAGCCCACCGTCGAGCACACCATCGAGATCCTCAAGGGTCTGCGCGACCGCTACGAGGCGCATCACCGGGTGTCCATCACCGACGGTGCGCTGGTGGCCGCGGCCACGCTGGCCGACCGCTACATCAACGACCGCTTCCTGCCGGACAAGGCGATCGACCTGATCGACGAGGCCGGGGCCCGGATGCGCATCCGCCGGATGACCGCACCGCCGGACCTGCGCGAGTTCGACGAGAAGATCGCCGACGCGCGCCGGGAGAAGGAATCCGCGATCGATGCGCAGGACTTCGAGAAGGCCGCGAACCTCCGCGACAAGGAGAAGACCCTCGTCGCACAGCGCGCAGAGCGTGAGAAGCAGTGGCGCTCAGGTGACCTCGATGTCGTGGCCGAGGTCGACGACGAGCAGATCGCCGAGGTGCTCGGTAACTGGACCGGTATCCCGGTGTTCAAGCTGACCGAGGCCGAGACCACGCGTCTGCTGCGCATGGAAGATGAGCTGCACAAGCGGATCATCGGCCAGGAGGACGCCGTCAAGGCGGTCAGCAAGGCCATCCGGCGTACCCGCGCCGGCCTGAAGGACCCCAAGCGTCCGTCCGGCTCGTTCATCTTCGCCGGCCCGTCCGGTGTGGGTAAGACCGAGCTGTCCAAGGCGCTGGCCAACTTCCTGTTCGGCGACGACGACGCGCTCATCCAGATCGACATGGGCGAGTTCCACGACCGCTTCACCGCGTCGCGGCTGTTCGGTGCCCCTCCGGGCTACGTCGGCTACGAMGAGGSCGGCCAGCTCACCGAGMRGGTGCGCCGCAASCCGTWCTCGRTSGTGCTSTTCGACGAGATCGAGAAGGCCCACCAGGAGATCTACAACACGCTGTTGCAGGTGCTGGAGGACGGCCGTCTCACCGACGGTCAGGGTCGTACGGTCGACTTCAAGAACACCGTGCTGATCTTCACGTCCAACCTCGGTACCTCGGACATCTCCAAGGCGGTCGGGCTCGGCTTCACCCAGGGTGGCGGCGAGAACAACTACGAGCGGATGAAGCTCAAGGTCAACGACGAGCTGAAGAAGCATTTCCGCCCGGAGTTCCTGAACCGTATCGACGACATCATCGTCTTCCACCAGCTGACTCAGCAGGAGATCATCGAGATGGTCGACCTGATGATCGGGCGGGTGTCCAAGCAGCTCGCTGCCAAGGACATGACGATGGAGCTCACCGATCAGGCGAAGTCGCTGCTGGCCAAGCGGGGCTTCGATCCGGTGCTGGGTGCGCGGCCGCTGCGCCGCACCATCCAGCGTGAGATCGAGGACGCTTTGAGCGAGAAGATCCTGTTCGACGAGGTCGGTCCGGGTCAGGTCGTCACCGTCGACGTCGAAGGCTGGGACGGTGAGGGCGCCGGCGAGAACGCCAAGTTCACCTTCGCCGGACGGCAGCGTGCTGCCTCCACCGACGAGGCGGACCTGGCGGCCACCGCGGCCGAGTAACGCTGTGTACCCAAAGCCCCCGACCGGAGTATCCGGTCGGGGGCTTTGGCGTAGTATCCGTACTGCTCTCGACGGACAACGGAATCTGGTGTAATCCCAGAACGGTCGCGCCACTGTGAAAGTCAGACCCGACGCCTGTCAACCCGCTTTTTACCTGGGACGCGAACTCCCGAAAGGATCGGATATGACTTCTGCTGAGGCACCCAAGGCGCTCGGCGCCAGGGCCCGCGCCATCGACCTCTCCGCCGCCTCTGCGGTGGTGTGGCTGTCGGCGACCGCCTTCCTCGCACTGCTCGTGCTCTACTTCGTCGGGATGGATCAGGGTGCGACGTCGGTCTTCGGCGCCAACACCGTCATCCACGAATTCGTGCACGACGCCCGGCATCTGCTCGGCTACCCCTGCCACTAGACGCCGGAAGCAGAAACAACTCCGATGGAAAAAAGAATCATCGGGCGCGGCCTGCTGGCCGGCGCCCTCGGCGGTGTACTCGCATTCATCTGGTCCTGGATCTTCATCGAACCGGTCATCGACCGCGCGATCGAGTTCGAGGACGGCGTCAGCGCAGCCCATGAGGCGATCGAGCACGGTGGCCATGCCCACGAGCACGGCGCCGAAGGTGGCATCGAGATCACCCGCACCGTGCAGTCCACGATCGGCCTCGGCTTCGGGCTGGTGGCGTTCAGCGTCGCCATGGGCGCACTGCTCGCGGTGCTTTTCTGTGTGGCCTACGGACGGATCGCCGGACCGGCGGGCAGGAGCGCAGCGACCGGGGAATCAGCGTTGTCTGCCCGGGCCACCGCGGTGCTGCTGGCCGGTGGCATGCTGATCTCGCTGTGGATCGTGCCGTCGCTGAAATACCCGCCGAACCCGCCCGCGGTCAGCCTGGACGAGACGATTCAGCAGCGCACGCTGCTGTACCTGTTGTTGACGGTGCTCTCGGCGGCGCTGCTGGTCGGGTCGGTGCTGCTGGCCCGCAAGCTGGCGCCCAAGTTCGGTGCGTGGAACGCCTCGCTGCTCGGCGCAGCCGACTACATCGTGTCGATGGCCGTGGTGTTCCTGCTGATGCCGACCATCTCCGAGACACCCGGACCGATCACCGACGATGCGGGCACCATCCTCTTCGGTGCCTTCCCGGCCGATGACCTCTACGAGTTCCGGCTCTACTCGCTGGGCACCCAGGTCGTGATGTGGACGACCATCGGCCTGGTGTTCGCCGCGCTGGTGTCGCGTCTGCTCGACCAGAGGCAACGCGACGAAGTCACCGTGTGAGTGAGGTCGTCCGGCTGACTCTCGTATCGCATGGCATGACCGATGCGATGGCGGCCGGACGATTTCCCACCGACGAGCCCCTCAATGATCTCGGCCGCCGTCAGGTCGGCGGCTGTACCGGACTCGGAACGTTCGACGCGGCGGTATGCGGACCGGAACAGCGGACGGTGCAGACCGCCGGGCAGTTGGGTGTGCAGGCCCTCATCGAGTCGGGTATCGCAGACCTCGACCATGGCCGCTGGCGCGGCAGTGCACTCGACCAGGTCGGTGCCGCCGAGATGACCACCTGGCTCACCGATCCGACGGCGGCCCCGCACGGCGGGGAATCGATCCTCACCCTGTGCAGGCGGGTCGGGGAGTGGATGGACGCCGTCGCGCTACGGCGCGGACGCCTGCTGGCCGTGACGCATCCGGCCGTGATCCGGGCGGCCATCGTGCACGTCCTGAATGCACCACCGAAGTCGTTCTGGCGCATCGACATCGAGCCCGCCAGCGTCACCACCATGCACTACCGTGGGCACGCCTGGACGCTCAGGTCGCCGGGATGAGATCGAATGACTGCGTGGCGATCGACAGCAGCCAGGTCGCCGCGGTCAGGCTCCGGTACTCCGGCCAGTTGAGCTGGTAGCTCACCACCCACCCCTGGCCGGCGCGGTCCTCGGCGTACCAGCTGAAGGTCAGATCGCCGGGGAGGTTCCCGCCCTTGGCGCCGACATAGCTCCACTTCGAGCGGTCCAGTTCGATTCCGGGAGTCGCCGAGAGGATGTCGCGTACCGGTGCGGCCGGCCCGTGGGCGGCGACCTGAAGCGCGGCGTGCACACGGCAGATGTCCATCGGGGTGCCGTACYACTCGATGCCGTAGGGCGATGCCGGCGTCCGGTTGAGCATCGGATCCGGTTCGTAGGGAAGGGCTCTGGTGTGCTCGAGCATCTCGGCCCGGTGCGCACGCGAGGCCGTCTTCCATTCCTCGCGGACGTCTGGTTTTCCCCAGCCGATGGCGAACAGCTCGTAGGTGCTGGGGAAGGGGGTCATGGACGACGGGTCGTGGTGACGTGCTGTGACCAGGGCGCGCTCGACCCCTCCCGGACCGAGGCGGGCCATCAACATGTCGGTGGCCATATTGTCGCTGGCCGAGATCATCTGCTGCGCAGCATCTTTCACCGATACCTTGGCGCCGGGTTCGAGATCGTTGAAACCGGCGGAGCCGACCGCCTTGTTCGCCTCGGTGATGGTGAGCTGTTCGTCCCAGCGCAGCGTTCCGTCGTTGACGGCCTGGGCGACCGCGAGTAGCACGTAGAGCTTGAAGATGGATGCCAGCGGCATCGGCCGGTCGACGTCGGTGCCGGCCACCTCGGTGCACTCGCCGCCGGAGACCTTGGACACCTGATAGGCGTAGCCGGCGCCGGACTCGGCGATCTCGGCATCGACATCGGGCCACTGCCGGATGGTCGGCTTGTCGATCTCGACCTCGAAGCGATCGACCAGGCCGCTGTCGCCGGTGCGCATCGTGACGGTCTGCCCGACGCTGTAGGAGTTCCGGACGTGCAGCGTGGCCTGCCCGGCACCCAGCGATATGGCCGTCACGGTGATCGGGCGGTCCGCCCACAACCGGTCCATCGCCGCGCCGACCGGTTCGACCATCTGGGGTTCGGCCAGCGTGCCGACCGTCACGGTGCCGATCGGCCAGTCGGAGTTGACCATGTCCAGCAGCTGCTTGGCGCGCAGCCCCTGTGGGGTGTTGGTGTCGATGTGCATGCCGTACGCCGCCTCGGCGACCGGCGGGCCGGTGTGTGCGCAGCTGGTGGCGAGCAGGACCACGGCGGTGGCCAGCGCGCCGGCACCGAGCGCGCGCCGCGGCGTGCTACTTGCCAGTCCCCGCAACGTCCAACACAACCTCGAACTCCAGCAGTGACGCGCCGGTGGAAACCGGCTTGGTCTGCTGTCCGGCGTGTGCCTCGACGGCCGGCCCCTGGGCCCACGCCTGGAACGCCTCATCGGACTCCCACTGGGTGACCACGAAGTAGCGGTTCTCGCCCTTGACCGGGCGCAGCAGTTGGAAGCCGAGGAAGCCGGGCTGGTTGTCCACGGCGTGTGCGCGATGAGCGAACCGCTTCTCCAGCTCCGGGCCTGCGTCGGCCGGTACCTCGATGGCATTGATCTTCACGACGGGCATGCGGTTCAGGCTACCCGGACCCGGTCGCGGCAGGATGGCGGCATGCGGAGCGCTCTACTCACTTCCCGCGGCGGCGCCGAGGACACCGGCGGCGAGCCACTCGTGCTGGTGCACGGGCTGATGGGCCGCGGCAGCACGTGGTCGCGGCAGCTGCCGTGGCTGACCCGGTTCGGCCCGGTGTACACCTACGACGCGCCATGGCACCGCGGCCGTGATGTCAGCGATCCGCACCCGGTCAGCACCGAGCGTTTCGTCGAGGATCTCGGGGCGGCGGTGGCCTCGCTGGGCCGCCCGGTGACGCTGGTCGGGCATTCGATGGGCGGGCTGCACTCCTGGTGTCTGGCCGCCGAGCGCCCGGATCTGGTGAGCGCCGTCGTGGTCGAGGACATGGCGCCGGACTTCCGGGGCCGAACCACCGGCCCGTGGGAGCCCTGGCTGCAGGCGCTGCCCGTCGAGTTCGGCTCCGCGCAGCAGGTCTATCAGGAGTTCGGGCCGGTCGCCGGGCAGTACTTCCTGGAGGCGTTCGACCGGACCGAGACGGGTTGGCGGCTGCACGGGCACACCGCCCGCTGGATCGAGATCGCCGCCCAGTGGGGCGTCCGCGACTACTGGCCGCAGTGGCAGGCGGTGCGCGCCCCGGTGCTGCTGCTGGAGGCCGGTGGCACCGTCGCGCCGCCGGGCCAGATGCGGCAGATGCACGAGACCGGTTACCGGACAACATATCTGCACGTTCCGGGTGCGGGTCATCTGATCCACGATGATGCGCCGGAGGTGTACCGCGAGGCCGTGGAGTCGTTCCTATCGGCGCTCGCCCGAGGCGCTTGAGGCCGGCCAGGACGGCTGATCCTCGAAGCGGGTCCGGATGGCATCGATATCGTGCATCGCCCGCAGGCCGTCGCGGTCATCGGGATGACCGCTGCCGGCAAGCCTGCCGACGAAGGGCGCCGCGGCGCTGAACTGGTCCAGGTGTAGCCGCAGGATTCCGGTGCGGCGGGCGATCCGGCTGAGCGTCCACGCCAGGGCGAACGGCGCGAGCAACACGGCGATGAGTGCGAGGTAGTTCAGTGGTGTAGTCATGGCAGTAAGTCTCCGTTGATAAATATCCGGCCAACAGTGGCAGGAACGACACCTTGAGATAAAATGCTGCCATGGCAATAGCGAGCGTATCGGTGCTGGTGCTGGACGGTCTAGCGATTTTTGAGTTCGGCGTGATCTGCGAGGTCTTCGGCATCGACCGCTCCTCCGACGGTGTCCCCAACTTCGATTTCAAGGTGTGCGGACCGGAAGCCGGCCGGCCCATCCGCACCGCGGTCGGTGCCACCCTCATCCCGGACCACGGGCTAGACGACCTGGTCGGCGCGGACCTGGTGGCCATCCCGGCGATCAGTGGCTCCGACTACTCGCCCGCAGCGCTGGCCGCGGTCCGCAGTGCCGTGGACTCCGGTTCGACGGTCCTGACCGTCTGCTCCGGTGCATTCCTGGCCGGTGCGGCGGGCCTGCTGGACGGCAGGCCGTGCACCACCCACTGGATGCACGCCGACGACCTGGCCGCCGCCTATCCGACGGCACGGGTGGACCGCAATGTGCTGTTCGTCGACGACGGGAACCTGATCACCAGCGCGGGCACCGCCGCGGGTATCGACGCCTGCCTGCACCTGGTGCGCCGCGAACTGGGTGCCGAGGTCACCAACAAGATCGCCCGACGGATGGTGGTGCCGCCGCAGCGCGACGGTGGCCAGCGCCAGTACATCGACCAGCCGATACCGGTGCGCTACTCGGAAGGCTTTGCCCCGCAGCTGGATTGGATCCTGGTGAACCTGGACAAGCCGCACACCGTCGCGAGCCTCGCGGCGCGCGCAAACATGTCGGCGCGCACCTTCGCCCGGCGGTTCGTCGACGAGACCGGGCGCACCCCGATGCAGTGGGTGACCGATCAGCGGGTGCTCTATGCGCGCCGGCTGCTCGAGGAGACCGACCTGGACATCGACCGGGTGGCCGATCGCTGCGGGTTCGGCACCGCAACGCTGCTGCGACACCACTTCCGGCGCATCATCGGCGTCACGCCATCGGATTACCGGCGCAGGTTCTCCTGCGACGACGCCTGCGAGGCGACCGCCTGACCGCCCTCGCCCGCCAGCGCGAACAGCCCGGCGGCGGTCTGCTCGACCAACCCGTCGACCAGCAGCGAATCCAGCGCCCGGTCGCGTTGCGCGGTATCGGTGAGCCACACCACGTCCAGCTGTGCCCGGGTGACCGGCGCGGCGCTGGCCCGCAGCACATCGAGCAGCCGCCCGCGGCACTGCCGGTCGGTTCCGGCGTAGCGCTGCACCCGCCGCGCCGGTGTGGCGGCCGCCGGGTACCCGGCGCTGCGCCAGCGGCAGCCACGCAACGGGCACAGGCCGCACTTGGGGGAGCGCGCGGTGCAGACGATGGCCCCGAGCTCCATCAGGGCGGCGGAGAACCGCGGCGCCGCATCGCCTTCGGGCAGCAGTGCGGCCACCTCGTCGAGATCGCGTGCGCTGGCCGGCGCCTCGGCGCAGCCGTGCATCACCCGTGACACCACCCGGCGGACATTGGTGTCCACCACCGGGACCCGCTGCCGGTAGGCGAAACACGCGATGGCCCTTGCCGTGTACGCGCCGACACCCGGCAGCGTCAGCAGGGTCTCCACATCGGAGGGCACCTCGTCGCCGTATTCGGTGGCCAGGGTGACCGCACATTCGTGCAGGCGCTTGGCCCGGCGCGGATAACCCAACTTGCCCCAGGCGCGCAGCACGTCGGCGGGGCCGGCCGCCGCGGTGGCCGACGGCGTCGGCCACCGGGCCACCCAGGCCAGCCAGATCGGCTCCACCCGGTTCACCGGGGTCTGCTGCAGCATGAACTCGCTGACCAGGATCTGCCATGCGGTCACCTCGGGTCGCCGCCACGGCAGGTCCCGCTCGGCCACGTCGAACCAGCCCAGTAGCTCCTCCGGGTCGATGCCGGCATCAGGCTCGGGCACAATGACGGTCATGCCCAATTCGAATCCGATCTCCGCGTGGAAGGCACTCAAAGAGGGTAACGAGCGTTTCGTTGCCGGACAGCCAGAGCACCCGAGCCAGGGCATCGAGGACCGCGCCCGGCTCACCGAGGCGCAGAAGCCGACGGCCGTGCTCTTCGGCTGCGGTGACAGCCGCGTCGCCGCCGAGCTCATCTTCGACCAGGGCCTCGGTGACATGTTCGTCGTCCGCACCGCGGGCCACGTCATCGATTCCGCGGTGCTCGGTTCCATCGAGTACGCCGTCGGCGTGCTCAACGTGCCGCTGATCGCGGTGCTCGGCCACGACAGCTGCGGCGCGGTGAAGGCCACGCTGAACGCACTCGACGAGGGCGACATCCCGGGCGGCTACATCCGCGACATCGTCGAGCGCGTCATGCCCTCCATCCTGCTGGGCCGCCGTGACGGGCTGACCAGGGTCGACGAGTTCGAGGCCCGCCATGTCGCCGAGACCGGCGCCCAGCTGCTGGCCCGCTCGACACTCATCGCCGACCGGGTGGAGTCGGGCGACCTGGCGATCGTCGGACTGACCTATCACCTGGCCGACGGCCGGGTGGCACTGCGCCACCATCTGGGCGATATCGGCGAAGCCTGACCGATACCACACCCGACACGCCGACACGCCTCGAACGACTACACGTGAGCGCGGCTTACCGTTGAGGTCGTGCTAGACACCGAGACCCCGCGCCAGATGCCACCGGAGATCTACCGGCGCCGCAGGGCGCTGGCCATAGGTGTCGCAGTGGTCGTGATCGCCATCGTCGCCGCCATCGTGGCCGTCGTGGTGGCCAACAGCACCGGGTCCGAGGGCGCCACCGCCGATCCGTCGGCCAACACCGAAGCCGCGCCGCCGCCCACCCCGCTGCCGGGTGAGGAGCCCGGTGTCAAGACCCCGGTCGTTCCGCCGGCCGCGCAGGCCCCGCCGCCGGTGCCGACACCGACGACGGCGGTCGTTCCGCCCCCGGTGCTGCAGGAGGGCGATGACTGCCCGGACTCCACCCTGGCGGTCAAGGGCATCACCAGCGCGCCCGACTATGTGATGGGCGATCAGCCRAAGTTCACCATGGTCGTGACCAACATCGGGTTGGTCGCCTGCCAGCGTGATGTCGGGGCCGCCGTGCTGGCCGCCTACGTGTACTCGCTGGACAACAACCGCCTGTGGTCGAACCTGGACTGCGCGCCCTCCAACGAGACGCTGGTCAAGACGTTCAACCCGGGCGAGCAGGTCACCACCGAGGTCACCTGGACCGGGATGGGTTCGGCGCCCAACTGCCCGCTGCCGCGCGAGCCGATCGGGCCGGGCACCTACAACCTGCTGGTTCAGCTCGGCAACCTGCGGTCGGCCTCGGTGCCGTTCGTCCTGGCCGAAGCCGCCCCGCCGCCACCGGCCGACGCGGCGCCGCCCGCGGACGCACCGCACGAGGGTGACGGACAGGCGCCGGGCTGACAGCTCTAGGCCAGCTGGTCGGCGATCGTCGATTCGGCCAGCTGGGACAGGCCCTCCCTGATGTGGCGGGCCCACATCGAGCCGATACCGTCCACCGACTGCAGGTCGGTGGCGCTGGCCGCGAGCACACCCTGCAACGAGCCGAAGGACCGCACCAGCAGATCGACATGGGCGAACTGCAGTCGCGGGATGCCCGCCATCGCCCGGTAACCCCGTGAACTCATCGCGGAGTCCTGCGCCTCGATGGTCGACGGGTAACCGAAAACTCTTGCGAGAGCAGTGAAGTCGAGCAGCTCGTTGTCCGAGAGGGCATCCAGTTCCTCCAGCGTGGCGCTCACCTGGGCGGCGCTCGGCGGATCCGGATTGGCGTGATAATCACGCATGATGAGCTCGCGGGCGGTGTCGTTGCCACCGACGAGCTCCTCCAGCTGCAGCTTGAGCTGACGGCCGTCGGTGCCCAGTTCGACGACATCGGCGTCGATCTCCAGGCTGATCCGGCGGACCATCTCCAGACGCTGGGCCACCGTCATCACATCGCGCAGCGTCACGAAGTCCTCGATCTCCGCGGTGGACAGCTGCCGGTTCACCTCGTCGAGCCGGGACTTGTAGCGCTCCAGGGTGGCGATGGTCTGGTTGGCCCGGGACAGGATGGTCGGGGTGTCGGGCACGACGTGCCGCTCACCGGCCGCGTACACGGTCACGATGCTCATCGAATGGCTGACCGAGATGACCGGGTAGCCGGTCTGCACGGCGGCGCGTTCCGCGGAGCGGTGCCGGGTGCCGGATTCGTCGGTGGGGATCGACGGGTCGGGCACCAGCTGCACGTTGGCCTTGAGGATGCGGGTGCCGTCACTGGAGAGCACCACCGCGCCGTCCATCTTGGACAGCTCGCGCAGTTTGGTCGGTGCGTAGCGGACGTCCAGGTTGAAGC
>NZ_JBFUKN010000118.1:0-16534 GCF_056400845.1 Mycobacterium sp. P4_H6
GTCCAGTCCGGCAATGACGGTCGGTTCGATGAAGAAACCGGTGTCCAGGTCGGCCGGGCGCCCGCCGCCGCAGGCGAAGCGGCCGCCCTCGGCGATCGCGGAGTCCAGATAACCCTGGATACGGTCACGCTGGCGCGCCGAGATCACCGGGCCACACACGGTGCGCTTGCTGTTGGGGTCACCCGGCTTGATTCCGCCGAGCGTGGCCGCGGCGGCCTCGACGGCCGCGTCGTACTTGGCCCGCGGGACGACCAGGCGGGTGGTGATCGCGCAGCCCTGCCCGGCGTGCATGGCGACGGTGAAGGCCGCCATGGCGCAGGCGCCGCCCATGTCGGCGTCATCGAGCACGATGAAGGCGGACTTGCCGCCCAGTTCCAGGAAGACCTTCTTGATGGTCACCGCCGAGTCGGTCATCACGGCCCGGCCGGTGTTGGTCGATCCGGTGAACGAGACCATGTCCACCCGGGGGTCCTTGGACAGCAGCGCACCGACACCGTGGTCATCGGAGGTGACGATGTTGATGACGCCGGCGGGGAAATCGGTGTGCTCGGCGATGATCTCGCCGAGTACGGCGGCCACCCACGGGGTGTCCGGGGCGGGCTTGAGGATCAGCGTGTTGCCTGCGGCCAGCGCCGGGCCGACCTTGGCCAGGTTGATCTGGTGCGGGAAGTTCCACGGGGTGATGGCGCCGACGACGCCGACGGCTTCCCGCGCGACGACGCGGTTGGTCGGAATGCCCTGCGGTGTCGCGTATCCCAGATCCGACCGCCATGCATAGTTCTCGGCGGTGTCGGCGGAGAACGCCAGATCGTCGATCGGGCCCTCCAGCTGCGCACCGGAGGTCAGCATGCGTGGAGCACCCACCTCGCTGATCGTCAGCTCCCGTAGATCCTCCAGGTTCGCCTGCAGCGCTTCGCGAAGCTGGCGCAGGCAGCGCACCCGCAGTTCGGTGTTGGTGGACCAATCGGTCTCGTCGAAGGCGGCGCGGGCGGCGCCGATGGCCGCGCCCATGTCTGCCTCGTCGGCGTTGGCCGCGACACCCAGGACCTCTTCGGTGGCGGGGTTGACCGTCTCGAAGGTCCCCCCGCTTCCGGCGACGAGCTTGCCGTCTATGAACAACCGGCTCTCGCGATCCGCCAGAATCGACATCCCACTCCTAGGTTTTGGTGACCCATATTCTCTGGACAAGTGTCCGACAACAATCCACCGCACCATAACCTCACCCGCGCGGCGGTGGCAAGGCCGGACCTCTCCCGCACGCGCTCCGCCATCGGATCGATGCTGCTGTACTGGGAATTTCGGGCGATCGCTTGCCCATCGACGACCCTTTCCGATAACTTGGACATGTGTCCAGCGATTCGGTGGTTGCCGTCACAGCCAAGACAGACGGCGAGCCAGTGGAAACGCCGCGCAACCGGCGGCAGGAAGAAACCTTCCGCAAGGTGCTCGCGGCGGGCGTCGAGATGCTGCGCGAATCGTCCTACGCCGATCTCACGGTCCGCGCCGTCGCGGCCCGCGCCAAGGTCGCGCCGGCCACCGCCTACACGTACTTCTCGTCCAAGAATCATCTGATCGCCGAGGTCTACCTCGACCTGGTCAAGCAGGTGCCCTATTTCACCGATGTCAACGACTCGATGACCACGCGCGTCGACAAGGCGGTACGCGCCCTGACCATGGTCGTCGCCGATGAACCCGAGGTCGCCGCCGCTTGCACCACCGCCCTGCTGGGCGGAGGCAGCGACCCCGCCGTGCGCACCGTCCGTGACCGTATCGGCGCCGAGATCCACAAGCGCATCCGTTCGGCGGTCGGCCCCGATGCCGATCCACGCATCGTCTCAGCCCTGGAGATGACGTTTTTCGGAGCGCTTGTCAACGCCGGTAGCGGCGCGTTCACCTACCACCAGATAGCCGACCGGCTCACGTATTCGGTCAGCCTCATGCTCGGAGAGAACCGTTGAGCCTCGAAACAGCCCCACCGATACTCGATCCCTACGATTACGACTTCCACGAAGACCCGTACCCGTACTACAAGCGACTGCGCGACGAGGCCCCGCTCTATCACAACGAGCAGCGCAACTTCTGGGCGCTGTCGCGGCACAAGGACGTGGTGGCCGGCTTCCGGAACAGCGTCACATTGTCCAACAAGCATGGCGTGGCGCTTGATCCGATCTCCCGCAATGACGAGGCCCACCGGGTGATGTCGTTCCTGGCCCTCGACGATCCCGGCCATCTGCGGCTGCGCACGCTGGTCTCCAAGGGGTTCACCCCGCGGCGCATCCGCGAGCTCGAAGGCCGGGTCACCGAAATCGCGCACCAGCACCTGGATGCGGCACTGCAGAACCCCTCCTTCGATTACGTCGACGAGTTCGCGGGCAAGCTCCCGATGGATGTCATCTCCGAACTGATGGGGGTGCCCGACGAGGACCGGGTCCGGATCCGGGCGCTGGCCGACGGCGTGATGCACCGCGAGGACGGCGTCGCCGATGTGCCCACCTCGGCCATCGAGGCCTCCGGTGAACTGCTGGTCTACTACGCCGATATGGTCAAGCAGCGCCGCAAG
Source organism: Mycobacterium sp. P4_H6 (assembly GCF_056400845.1). Lineage (NCBI taxonomy): Bacteria > Bacillati > Actinomycetota > Actinomycetes > Mycobacteriales > Mycobacteriaceae > Mycobacterium > Mycobacterium sp. P4_H6. Next base: position 2,561 of record NZ_JBFUKN010000118.1, read on the forward strand.
AACGTCTCCGACGATCTGACCTCGGCACTGGTGGAGGCCGAGATCGACGGGGACAAGCTCACCGACGACGAGATCATGGCGTTCCTGTTCCTGATGGTGGTCGCGGGCAATGAGACCACCACCAAACTCCTTGCCAATGCCGCCTTCTGGGGCTACAAGAATCCCGACCAGCTGGCCCCGGTGTTCGACAACCACGACCTGGTCACCCCGTGGGTCGAAGAGACGCTGCGCTATGACGCCTCCAGCCAGATCCTGGCCCGCGCGGTCGTCGAAGACCTCACCTTCTATGACACCGTGGTCCCCAAAGACGATGTGCTGGTCCTGCTGATCGGCTCGGCGAACCGCGACGAGCGCGTCTTCGAGAACCCCGACGAATACCGCATCGACCGCGAAATCGGTCCGAAGCTGGTGAGTTTCGGCAGTGGCGCCCACTTCTGCCTCGGTGCGCATCTCGCGCGCATGGAGGCCCGGGTCGCACTGACCGAGTTGTTCAAGCGAATCCGCGGATATGAGGTCGATGAGGCCAACGCCGTCCGCGTCCACTCCAGCAGCGTGCGCGGATTCGCCCATCTCCCGATCACCGTCCAGCTCCGCTGAAAGGCCCGCTGCATGCCTCGTTTTGAACCCCTACCCGACCGTCGTCCCGCCCTGGTCGCCGGCGCCTCCTCCGGTATCGGCGAGGCGACCGCGATCAGGCTCGCCCGCAAGGGTTTCCCGGTGGCGCTCGGTGCCCGCCGGGTGGAGAAGCTCGATGAGATCGTCGGCCAGATCCGCGCCGACGGCGGCGAAGCGATCGCCGTGCACCTCGATGTCACCGATCCGGATTCGGTGAAGGCCGCCGTCGAGCAGACCACCTCCGAACTCGGCGATATCGAGGTCCTGGTGGCCGGCGCCGGCGACACCTACTTCGGCAAGCTGGACTCGATCAGCACCGAGCAGTTCGATTCACAGATCCAGATCCATCTGGTCGGCGCCAACCGGGTGGCCTCCGCGGTGCTGCCCGGGATGATCGAGCGCCGTCGCGGTGACCTGATCTTCGTGGGATCCGATGTCTCGCTGCGCCAGCGGCCACACATGGGCGCCTACGGTGCGGCCAAGGCCGCCCTTGTGGCGATGGTCAACAACTATCAGATGGAACTGGAAGGCACCGGCGTGCGCGCGTCGATCGTCCATCCCGGCCCGACCAAGACCTCCATGGGCTGGAGCCTGCCCGCCGAGCTGATCGGCCCCGCGCTCGAGGACTGGGCCAAGTGGGGGCAGGCACGCCACGACTACTTCCTGCGCGCGGACGACCTCGCTCGTGCCAYCGCGTTCGTCGCCGAGACGCCCCGCGGCGGCTTCATCGCGAACATGGAGCTCCAGCCCGAGGCTCCGCTGGCCGACGTCACCGACCGCCAGAAGCTCGCCCTCGGCGAAGAAGGGATGCCTGCGACATGAGCGACCTCAAAGAGGTGGAACGCGTTTCGGGTGGCGAGGCCGAGGAGCACGGCCACCTGGAAGAGTTCCGCACCGACCCCATCGGACTGATGTGGCGCATCCGCAACGAATGCGGGGACGCCGGCTGGTTCCAGCTGGCCGACAAGCAGGTGGTGCTGCTGTCCGGCGCCGAGGCCAACGAGTTCTTCTTCCGCTCCAATGACAGTGAACTCAACCAGGCCGAGGCCTACCCCTTCATGACCCCGATCTTCGGCGAGGGTGTCGTGTTCGACGCCGATCCCGAACGCCGGGCCGAGATGCTGCACAACACCGCGCTGCGCGGCGAGCAGATGAAGGGCCACGCCGCGACCATCGAGAACGAGGTCAAGAAGATCATCGCCGACTGGGGCGACGAAGGCGAGATCGAGCTGCTGGACTTCTTCTCGGAACTGACGATCTACACCTCGACCGCCTGCCTGATCGGACTGAAGTTCCGCGAGCAGCTCGACAGTCGCTTCGCCCAGTACTACCACCAGCTGGAGCGTGGGACCGACCCGCTCTGCTACGTCGACCCGTACCTGGACATCGAGAGCTTCCGAATCCGCGACGAGTCGCGCGTCAAACTGGTTGCGCTGGTGCAGGAGATCATGAACGGGCGGATCGCCAACCCGCCCACGGACAAGAGCGATCGCGACCTGCTCGACGTGCTGGTCTCCATCAAGGATGAAGAGGGCAATCCGCGCTTCACCGCCAACGAGGTCACCGGCATGTTCATCTCGCTGATGTTCGCCGGCCACCACACCAGTTCGGGCACCTCGTCGTGGACGCTGATCGAACTGCTGCGCCACCCCGACTTCTACGCGCAGGTCCAGACCGAACTCGACGAGCTCTACGCCGACGGCCAGGAGGTGAGTTTCCATGCGCTGCGCCAGATCCCCAAGATCGACAACGCACTCAAGGAGACCCTGCGCCTGCATCCGCCGCTGATCATCCTGATGCGGGTCGCCCAGGACGAATTCGAAGTGGCCGGCCATCCGATCCACAAGGGCCAGATGGTGGCCGCCTCCCCGGCGATCTCCAACCGGATCCCCGAGGACTTCCCGGATCCGGATGCCTTCGACCCGAGCCGGTATGAGAAGCCGCGCCAGGAAGATCTGATCAACCGGTGGACCTGGATCCCGTTCGGCGCGGGTAAGCACCGCTGCGTGGGCGCCGCGTTCGCGCAGATGCAGATCAAGGCGATCTTCTCGGTGCTGCTGCGCGAGTACGAGTTCGAGCTGTCGCAGCCGCCGGAGAGCTACCAGAACGACCACTCGAAGATGGTGGTGCAGTTGGCGCAGCCGGCCAAGGTACGCTACCGCAAGCGCGTCAAGGCCTGAGATGGGCTGCTACCGGATAGAACTCGACGAGGACCTGTGTCAGGGCCACGCCATGTGCGAGCTGGAGGCACCAGACGTGTTCAAGGTGCCCAAACGCGGTGTCGTCGAGATCCTCGACCCCGAACCCCCTGACGAGCTCCGCGATGCCGTGGAGCTGGCTGTCGACATGTGTCCCACCCGAGCCCTGACCCTGATTGAAAAAGACTAGGAGAGAATGACAATGGCGTCACGCGAACAACTCGAAGACTGGGTCCAGCGCTGGCTCAAGGCCAACCAGGACGCAGAAGCAGCCGGCGACTGGAAGCCGATGGCGGAGTTCTACACCGAGGACGCCACCTACGGCTGGAACATCGGCCCCAAGGAGGACGTCATGTGCGTCAACCGCGACGAGATCCGCGACGTCGCACTGGGCCTGGAGATGGAAGGCCTGGAGAACTGGGTCTACGAGTACCAGAAGACGCTCATCGACGAGAAGCAGAACGAGATCGTCGGATTCTGGAAGCAGATCGCCAACAAGACCGACGGCACCCGTGACGAGATCTACGGCATCGGCGGCAGCTGGTTCCGGCTGAACGACGAGCTGCTCATCGAATGGCAGCGCGATTTCTTCGACTTCGGGCACGTCCAGAAGGCATTCCTGAAGCTCATCGAATCCGGTGACCTCACCCCCACCATGCAGAAGCGCATCGAACGTTCGCTGGCCGGCGAGAAGCTGCCCGGCTACTACCCGCTGGGTCAGGCGCCCGTCCCGATCTGGTGAAAACCCGGCCAAGCAGTTGATTGGGGGTGGCTGTGACGCACGTAACTAATGGCTCTAGTCTGGGGGCATCGAAGCTCTAGTGGAAGGCACATGCGGATGAAGACCAAAGGCGCTCTCATCAGGGAGTTCAACCAGCCCTGGGCGATCGAGGAGATCGAGATCGGTGACCCCCGCAAGGACGAGGTCAAGATCCAGATGGAAGCCTCGGGCATGTGCCACTCGGATCACCACCTGGTGACCGGTGGCATCCCGATGGCCGGCTTCCCGGTGCTCGGCGGTCACGAGGGCGCGGGCGTCGTCACCGAGGTAGGCCCCGGCGTCGAGCACATCGCCCCGGGCGATCACGTGGTGCTGTCGTTCATCCCGTCCTGTGGTGAATGTCCGTCGTGTCAGGCCGGCATGCGCAACCTGTGCGATCTGGGTGCCGGGCTCCTCGGTGGCGCGTCGGTCTCCGACGGTTCCTTCCGGGTRCAGACCGTCGCCGACGGCGCGGATGTCTACCCGATGACCCTGCTGGGCACCTTCAGCCCGTACATGGTGGTGCACAAGAGCTCGGTCGTGAAGATCGATCCGTCCATCCCGTTCGAGGTCGCCTGCCTGGTGGGTTGCGGTGTCACGACCGGCTACGGCTCGGCGGTCCGCAATGCCGACATCCGCCCCGGTGAGGATGTCGCCATCGTCGGCGTCGGCGGTGTGGGCATGTCCGCGCTGCAGGGCGCGGTCATCGCCGGTGCACGGCACGTCTTCGCGATCGACCCGGTCGAGTGGAAGCGCGATCAGGCGCTGAAATTCGGTGCTACCCACGTCTACCCGGACATCTTTGCCGCAATGGGCGGGATCGCCGAGACCACCCACGGCGGGATGGCCAAGAAGGTCGTCGTCACCGTCGGCGAGCTGCACGGCGAAGATATCGACAACTACCTGGCCATCACCTCCAAGGGCGGCACCTGCGTGCTGACCGCCATGGGCGGGCTGATGGACAACCAGGTGACGCTGAACCTGGCCATGCTGACCCTGCTGCAGAAGAACCTGCAGGGCACCATCTTCGGCGGCGGCAATCCGCATCACGACATCCCGCTGCTGCTGTCGATGTACAAGGCCGGCCGCCTCAACCTCGACGACATGGTCACCCGCCAGTACAAGCTCGAACAGATCAATGACGGCTACAAGGACATGCTGGAGGGTCGCAACATCCGCGGCGTGATCCGCTACACCGACGCGGATCGGTAGAACGCGGTGACCGAGACGATGGAAATGTCTCCCGTTGTCGCAGCGTCACAAAACTCGTGGCGCTGCGTGCAGTCCGGTGACCGGGAGGGATGGCTGGCGCTGATGTCGGAGGACATCGTCGTCGAGGACCCGATCGGTGAGGCCGTCACCAACCCGGACGGCACCGGGGTGCGGGGTAAGGAAGCGCTGGCCGCGTTCTACGACGCGAACATCGGTCCCAACACCCTGACGATCACCTGCGAGGAGACGTTCCCGTCGAGCTCGCCGACCGAGATCGCCTACATCCTGGTGTTGCGCACCGAGTTTCCGAACGGCTTCACCGCCACCGTGCGCGGCGTGTTCACCTATCGGGTCGATGACGCCGGTCTGATCACGAACCTGCGCGGGTACTGGAACATGGATGCCATGACGTTCGCCGAGGGAGAGAAAGCCGATTAGTGGATTGCTCGCCGGCCGCGCCGCGGTCGTGGTCGGCGGCACCCGCGGTATCGGACTCGCGGTCGCCGAACTGCTCGCCGCCCAGGGCGCGCGGGTGGTTGTCAACGGTCGCGACCCGGACGCGGTGCACGAAGCCGCCCAGCGTGTTTCGGGTATCGGTCACGCCGGCTCCCCGGCCGATCCACAGGTCGCCGACGCACTGGTGGATGCCTGTGTCACCGAGTTCGGCAGCATCGACATCCTGATCAACTGTGCGGGCACCGCAGAACCGTCCGGCTCCTCGATCCTGACGGTGAGCAGTGCCGATTTCCGCGAACTGCTCGACGCCCATCTGGTCACCGCGTTCGAGGTCGCCAGGGCGGCCGCCCCGCACATGGTGGCGCAGCGGTCCGGGACGATCGTCAACACCAGCTCGTTCGCGTTCCTCGGCGATTACGGCGGCACCGGTTACCCGGCGGGCAAGGGCGGCGTCAACGGCCTCACCCTGGCCATCGCGGCCGAACTCAAGGCCCACAATGTGCGAGCCAATGTGGTCTGCCCCGGTGCGAAGACCCGGCTGTCGACCGGTGCCGATTACGAACAGCACGTCACCGAGCTCAACCGCCGCGGGCTGCTCGACGACGTGAGCCTGCAGGGCGCCCTGGACGCCGGCCCGCCCGAGTACGTCGCCCCCACCTACGCCTATCTGGCCAGCGATCTGGCCATGGACGTCACCGGTCGGATCTTCATCGCCGCGGGCGGTTTCGTCGGTGAGTTCACCCGCCCCGCACCAGGTTTCATCGGCTACCGGGACCACCACGACACCGCCCCGTACACCGTCGACGAGGTGCACGGCCTGATCGGCAAGCGGTAGACCAGCTCAGCTGGCCCGCAGCTCGCGCCTGGCCGCTTCACGGGCGAGCAGCCGATCGCGCTGCTCCTCGAACCGCACGACATTGACGGCCAGGCCCTCCAGGAACGTCGCCAGCTGCTCGCGGCGGGCCTCGCCCGTGGCGCTCAAGTCCGTCCGATCGAAGATCCGCCATTTGCGCAGCACCGGCATCACCACTTCGTCCATGTGCTGGCGCAGGTCATAGATACCGTGCTTGGCCATCATCACCCCGTTGCGCCGGAAGTCGGGCATGCCCTGCCCGGGCATCCGGAAGTTCTCCACCACCGAGGCGATCGCCTCCAGCGCCTGATCCGGCGAAAGATCAAGGGCCGCATCACAGATATTGCGGTAGAAGACCATGTGCAGGTTCTCGTCGGCGGCGATCCGGCCCAGTAGCCGGTCGGCGATGGGGTCGTCGCAGACCTTTCCGGTGTTGCGGTGRCTCACCCGGGTGGCCAGCTCCTGGAACGTCACATAGGAGACCGACATCAGGAAATCCGAATCGTGCTTGGCCAGTTCCTCTTTGGTGGCCGCGAACCCGTTGGTCACGTGCTCCATCCGGGCCCGCTCCAGCGCACCCAGGTCGACGGCGCGGGTGACGACGAGATAATCACGCAGGGCGATACCGTGCCGGTTCTCTTCGGCGGTCCAGCGATTCACCCAGGCGCCCCAGGGACCATCCTGGGAGAAGCTGCCCGACGCCTGGCGGTGGTAGGACGGCAGGTTGTCCTCGGTGAGCAGGTTGGTGATCATCGCTGCGCGCGCCACCTCGCCCAGCGACGACTGCTCGGGATGCCAGTCCGCGCCGCCGGTGGCCGCGAAATTGCGGCCCTCCTGCCACGGCACATAGTCGTGCGGATACCAGTCTTTGGTGGTCTCCAGATGCCGGTTCAGGTTGTCCGCGGCAATCGGCTCGAGCTCGTGCAACAGCACGGCATCTGTCATCGGCTTCTGCATGAGCCAGAACATCCCGTCGGTATCGTCCAGGTCGCCCGTGAGGGCTACGGATTCCCGAGTTGTGGCTCCGGCACGTCGGTTTCTGCGGAGTGCGCCTAGGTGGCGGTCAAGATCAGCATAAATGGCGCGGCCGTGAATTGGCTGAGCGACCCGCCTATGCTCGACCACATGGCGACCGTATTCACCATGATCATCAACGGCGATATCCCGGGGCGATTCGTCTACGAGGACGACGAAATCGTCGCGTTCCTGACCATCGAACCGATGACGCAGGGCCACACGCTGGTGGTACCGCGCGAAGAGGTGGACAACTGGCAGGACCTCGACCCCGCCCTGTTCGGCCGGGTGATGGCCGTATCGCAGCGCATCGGCAAGGCGGTGTGCAAGGCGTTCGACACCGAACGGTCCGGTGTGATCATCGCCGGCCTGGAGGTCCCGCACCTGCACGTGCACGTGTTCCCGGCGCGCAACCTCAGCGATTTCGGTTTTGCTTCCGTCGATCGCAATCCGTCACCGAAGTCCCTGGACGAGGCGCAGGCCAAGATCAAGGCCGCGCTGGCTCAGCTGGGCTGAGCCGCGACGTCGACGATCCTGGGCAAGCTGACCCGGAACCGGCAGCCGTGCCCGGGTGCGGTGTCCACCGATACCGCACCGCCGTGCGCCTCGACCAGCGAGTCGACGATCGACAGGCCCAGCCCGAATCCTCCACTGGAACGGGTCCGTGACGAGTCCGCGCGGTAGAAGCGCTCGAAAACCCGTTGAGCATCTTCGGCATTCATACCGGGACCCTCATCGCAGACTTCCAGCACCGCGTCGTCCTCGTCGGTACCCACCCGGACCGTGATCCCCGCCGACGGCGGAGTGTGCTGCACGGCATTGGACATCAGATTGCTGAACACCTGCCGCAGACGCGCTTCGTCGCCGAGCACCTCGGGGGTGCCCGGGCCGTCGAACACCTCCATCCGGATCTTGCGCTCCGGCGCGACCGTCTGCGCGTCGTGCACCGCATCGCTGGCCAGCGCCAGCAGATCGACCCGGCGCTGATCCAGCGGGCGCTGCTCGTCGAGGCGGGCCAGCAGCAGCAGGTCCTMCACGAGCAGGCCCATCCGGCCGGCCTCGCTCTCGATGCGGCCCATCAGCATCTCGGTATCGCGGGCCGCACCCTGGCGGTACAGCTCGGCGTAGCCGCGGATGGTGGTCAGCGGGGTCCGCAGATCGTGGCTGGCGTCACCGACGAACCGCCGCATCCGCTCCTCAGATTGGCGCGCCATCTCCGCGGACTGCGCCGAGGACGCCATCGCGCGCTGGATCTGCGCCAGCATCCCGTTCAACGCCAGGGACAGCCGGCCCACCTCGGTACGCGGATCACGTTGCGGCACACGACGATCCAACTCGCCGGCGGCGATCGCGGCGGCGGTCTGCTCCACCTCCGCCAGCGGGCGCAGGCTGCGGCGCACCACCGCGTAACCGACCACCCCGAGCACCAACAGCACGGCGGCTCCGATGGCGAACTGCGACCAGATCAGGGCGCGCATGGTGGATTCGACCTCGGTGAGGTCGATCGCGACGGTGGTCAGTGTCCCGTTCGATCCACGGACCGTGACGGCCCGCCACTCGATCCCGGAGGCGTCATCGGAGCCGACGGTCACCGGATTCGGGCCGACATCGTTGTTCGCCGGCAGTGCCGGATCGGTGGCGCCGCTCTTGACGGCCAGCCGCACGCTGCCGTCGGCGTCGGTGCCGCGCACGTAGAAGGTCGACGGCGGATAGGCCGGGCTGGGGTCGGGGGCGATGGTGAGCGCGTTCATCGGCGCCCGCGCCCAGCCGCCGGATGCCTCCAGCAGGGTCTGGTCGATCCGCTGGATCTCGGTGTGCCGCATCAGAGAGGTGACCGCCACCCCCGACGCGAGCAGGCCCAGGCCGACCAGGACCAGAGTGGCCGCGACCAGACCGACCCGCAGCGGAACTCCGCCTGCGAGTTTTCCCCCGTCGCTTCGCTCGCTCGGACGCGTTTCCTCGTCGCTCCGCTCGTGCGCGTGCCCCTTGGTCATCCCCCGCGACTAGCGCGGTTCGCGCAGGACGTAGCCCACGCCTCGCAGCGTGTGCAGCAATCGTTTGTCGCCGGTGTCGATCTTGCGGCGCAGATAGGAGACGTAGGACTCCACGACGTTGACGTCACCGCCGAAGTCGTAGCGCCACACGTGGTCGAGGATCTTCGGTTTGCTGAGCACGGTGCCCGCGTTGATGACGAAATAGCGCAACAGGGTGAACTCGGTGGGCGACAGCGACACCGGCTCGCCGGCCTTCCACACCTCGTGGGTCTCCTCGTCGAGTTCGATGTCGGCGAAGGACAGCCGGGCGTTGCGGGGCTCCTCGACGCYGCGGCCGACGCGCCGCAGGATGACGCGCAACCGCGCCACCACCTCTTCCAGGCTGAACGGCTTGGTGACGTAGTCGTCGCCGCCGAGGGTCAGGCCGGTGATCTTGTCCTGCAGGTTGTCGCGGGCGGTGAGGAACAACGCGGGGGCGTCGATACCGTCGGCGCGCATCCGGCGCAGCACGCCGAAGCCGTCCATGCCGGGCATCATCACGTCCAGGATCACCGCGTCAGGGCGGACTTCACGGGCCTTGTCCAGCGCATCGGTGCCGCTGGAGGCGGTGTGCACCTCGAAACCCTGGAATTTCAGGCTCACCGAGAGCAGCTCGACGATATTGGTCTCGTCGTCGACGACGAGCACCCGCGCCTCGGGGATGCTGTCCGCTGATTCCGAAATCGCCGCCATTGCCATCCCTATACAGTCCTCCCTTTGCATGAAGCGAAGCTGCGTAGTAGTTGTGAACTTGCTGAGAATGCGGTTCCGCGTCGCCCTAGACTGACGGCATGAACCTGGCCAACTCGATCGTGCAGGTTGCTACGGCCCCGGTGCGGGTCGGGCTCGCCGTCGCCGATCTGGGTCTCAACATCGCAGGTGGCACCCTCAAGGTGGTCCAGCGGTCGCTTTCGGAGACCAACCCGTCCGGCGGCACCTCCTCCTTTGCCGCAATGCTGGGCATCGACGACGCCGTCGACCGGGCGAACCGGCTGGCGCGGCTGATGGACGACGATGCCCCGCTAGGCCGCGCACTGGCCCCGGAAGGCCCACTCAACCAGCTGCTCCGCCCGGGCGGCCTGGTCGATCAGCTCACCGCTCCCGGCGGACTGCTGGACCGGCTCAATGCCCAGAGTGGACCGGTCGCGCGGGCACTGGCCCCGGACGGCCTGATCGATCAGGTGACCGCCGAGGGCGGGCTGGTGGACCGGCTGACCGTCGAAGGCGGCGTCGTCTCGCGGGTGATCGCGCCGGGCGGGCTGGCCGACCGGCTGCTGTCCGACGAGGGCCTGGTGGAGCGGGCGCTGCGCGAGGACGGTGTCGCCGAACAGCTGCTCTCCGAAAACGGGCCGGTGGGTCGCGCCCTGGCCAAGGGGGGACTCGTCGACCAGATCACCGCCGAGGGCGGCCTGATCGATCGCCTCACCACCGACAGCGGCGCGCTCTCCCGGGTGATCGCGCCCGGCGGACTGGCCGACCAACTGCTCGCCGACGACGGCCTGATCGAGCGGATCCTGCGCGAGAACGGCGTCGCCGACACCCTGCTGTCCGAGGGCGGCCTGCTGGACACCCTGACCGATCCGGACGGCCCACTGCTCAAGCTGGCCGACGTGGCCGACACCCTGAACCGGTTGGCACCCGGCCTGGAGGCGCTGGCGCCGACCATCGACGCGCTGCACGAGGCCGTCATCACGCTCAGCCAGGTGGTCAACCCGCTGAGCAATATCGCCGGGCGCATCCCGCTGCCGCGTCAGCGCAGCCGGCGCAGCAACAGCGGGCCGCGCGCCGTGGTCTCCGAACGGATCATCGACGAGGACCGCTAAGCTGTAGCGCGTTCCAACGCCTCCTTAGCTCAGTGGTAGAGCATTCGCCTTGTAAGCGAAATGTCATCGGTTCAATCCCGATAGGAGGCTCCACGGCGCATCGACTTGTCGGTGCTCGCCCGTAACTTTTGATCATGAGAATCTGCCTCGGCTGCGGCGCAACGCTTTCCAAGCGCAGCCAGAAAATATATTGCAATAACGCGTGCCAGGCGGTTGCCCGGCGCAATGCCAGTGTCAAGCTCTGGCTCGAGACCGGCGCAGCATGGGTTGGCAGCAGTCGCGGCCACTACGTGCGTACCTACCTCGCCGAGGCCCAATCAGGCTGTTGTGCCATATGTGGCGCATCGAGCACCTGGCAGGGTCTGCCGCTCACTTTGGTCGTAGACCATATCGATGGCAATCCCACCAACAACTGGCGCGACAACCTGCGCCTGGTCTGCCCGAACTGCGACTCCCAATTGCCCACCTACAAGAGCCGCAACCGGGGCAACGGGCGCGCCTTTCGCAGGCAGCGCTATGCCGACGGCAAGTCCTACTGAACGCTCACGCCGGCAATCGATGTCGGTGGGTGCACCTAAAATTCTGCCCATGAGGTTCTGCCAAGCCTGCGGCGCCGCACTGTCCAAGCGCAGCCAGAAGATCTACTGCGGCAATGCCTGTCAGGCGGCAGCACGCCGTAGTGCGAGCCCCAAACTGTGGCTGGAATTCGGGGAGGCCAAGTTCGCGGCGAGCGCGGAAATTACATCCGGTGCCACATTGCGGCTGAACAGGCAGGGTGCTGCGCGATTTGCGGTGGATCCACCATGTGGGCCGGCGTACCGCTGACGTTGGTGCTCGACCACATCGACGGCAACGCGGACAACAACCTGCGACTAGTCTGCCCGAACTGCGACTCGCACCTACCGACCTACAAGCAACCGCGGCAGCGGACGCGCCTTCCGCAGGCAACGCTATGCCGACGGCAAGTTGTATCAAGTGGCCGCTCACTACGAAAGTAGAGTGCGCCAGCCAACATCGTCAGAGACACTGCGAACGCGGCAGCCGAGAAGTAGTGCAACTGCACGGTGTCGTCGTCCTTAGTGCGGCTACCGAGGACCGCCTGGGCGCAGTACAGAACATAGCCGACCACGATAATTCCGAGCGCAAAAAGGTTTCTTGCCGTGCTCTCTTGCAAGAGCGCTAGCCAAACGACAGACACCAACATTGCCGCGGGGGTCCCCGTTAGAAATGTCAGGTAGACAGCTCGGTGCTTCCGCGACCCAGGAAGGCCGCAAGCGAAGAGAAATGCCAGAAGAGTCACAATGGCGCCGACCAGTTGCCACGTCAGAGCGAGCGGCTGACCTGCCTTCGCCTGTTCCAAGGTGTATGCGAACAAGTACAGGATCATCCCAGCGCCCATGAACGTAACGACGATTAGGTAGATCGCGTTAGTCAGCTGGTGTATGTGCCGAAGCGAAAAACCCTTGATCCCATCTACCCAGTCACTGTTGCCTTCCGTGATACTACGATCAAGCGCCGGGTATGCGTTTATCTGCTGCCACCGAACGTAGGCCAAGATGACCGCCGTCGTCATCGGAAGCACAATGTTGAATGCCGCCTCACTCTTGAACTCAACCGTGAAGGTATCGAAGCCGGGAGTCCGGTGACCCACCCAAATGAAAGCAGCTGTGGCTACGGCGCCAAAAATATTCGTTGCCAAATGCGAAACGAACCGATCTTTGGTAAAAACCCCTGGATCTCGCGATTCTTCTATTAAACCCGCGATTGGCGGCACCACCGCCAAAAGAACCAGCGCGAAAAAAACCACCAAAGGACTTACGTATAGAACAAGATGGTAGAGAGGAATGTTGAGGCTAGTGAAAAGCAGCGCTCCGATAGTACCAACGTATACCACAACACGCTGGAATGTTTGGGGCTGAGCCCTTGGCATTGCAAACTCAAAAAACGTTAGTAACGCTGCTTGCAACGCTACGCTCACTATCACAAAGGGGGTCAAGTTCACTGGCCCGAATACCTTCCCTGTAACTCTGCGGCCAATTCGGCAGATCGCAGCCTGGATTTGCTCTGCGCTAACTGCTTGCGGCGACTGCACGCCCGTCCGACGGTGCATAAAGCCAATGCGCAGCAGCAGAACACAACCGCAAGCGCCGTAACCGAAACAGCGACCATAAATGCCCCGGTTGCGCCTGGGTCCAAAAATGGGTACGGCATCGCCACACTCGTCAACCCCGAAATCAATCCGATGGTCGCGAAGTACAAGAGAGGCCAAGCGATCGAACCAAAGATCGCCCGCATGAGGCCAAGCCTAAACGCTCCCCTCACAAAGAAATCGATTACCACAAGCGCTGGCATAAGTAGATGAAAGAGAAAAGTTGCGATTCGGACCCAACTGTCGTCATAAGATTGGATCCATGTGCCGTTTTCCGATTGCGGCGCAATGATAACTGCAAACACGAACGCTGAGATGAGAACGCTTACCGTTGACGCGCACCGAGCGATCGCGAGCTTGTGAATATCATGTCCCACCAAAGTTGTGATCGACACCAGCGCTGCAAACAAACTTGAGTCGACCGTGAAATAGAGCAGCGGGAACGTAGAATCTGTGGTCTGAATAAATTGCAAGGTTGTCGCGACGGTTGACACCACAACAATGCCAACAGATACGCTTGATCGGCCCCGGTGAACCTTTGCCATGCTCTACTTAGGCACTTTCCTGTTATGTTTTCCGGTTGCAAGCCACTACCACAGATCGAGAGCTGCCGCCGATATCTACTTCGCCAAACCTTTAACGCAACGTGCAAATAAATATTTTCCTTTGCCAATTCGTGGTGGCCGGGCGCTGATGCAAACAGATGGCCGCTCGAAATTCACTAGACCCGCAGTGCCCCCCTTCCAGCCGGACGAGACTGTTTTAACCTCGACCTGCTGCGAGTTTTATAGCACCTCAGCCAATTTGACGCCACACGACGACTTGTAGCGCTTTCATTCGCAATTATTGCGCACTCAAGCC
>NZ_JBFUKN010000119.1:0-16478 GCF_056400845.1 Mycobacterium sp. P4_H6
GACCCGGGCCTGCGGGCCGCGGCGGTGACCTGCGTGGCCGCCGCCGCCGAGCACGCCCCGGCCGGCCTGGCCGACGCGATGACCCGCCTGCTCGCCGACGCCGAGGCCGGCCGATGTCCCGGTGATGACTTCTCCGATCTCGTTGTCGAACACGGCATACCAACAGCTCTGACCCAATTGGCGAAAGGCGACTCGTGACATCACCGGAGGTGCTGGCCACCGAACTGACCCGTGCCCGGGAGCGCACCCTGGCACTGGTCGACTTCGATGACGCCGAACTGCATCGCCAGTACGACCCGCTGATGAGCCCGCTGGTGTGGGACCTCGCCCATATCGGCCAGCAGGAGGAGTTCTGGCTGCTGCGCGATGGTGACCCCAACGCCCCGGGCATCCTCACACCCGAGATCGACTCGCTGTATGACGCATTCGTGCATTCCCGCGCCAGCCGCGTCGACCTGCCGCTGCTCCCGCCGGCCGATGCCCGGACCTACTGCCGCACCGTCCGCGACCGTGCTCTCGACGTCCTGGACCGCACCGACGGCGACGAGGCGTTGTTCCGTTTCGGGTTGGTCGTCTCCCACGAGAACCAGCACGACGAGACCATGCTGCAGGCACTCAATCTGCGCACGGGCCCCGCGCTGCTGAGCGTGGGTGCGGCGCTGCCGCCCGGGCGTGCCGGCCTGGCCGGAACCTCGGTGTTGGTACCCGGCGGTCCGTTCACCTTGGGCGTCAATGCTTCCGAGGAACCGTACTCGCTCGACAACGAACGTCCCGGCCACGTCGTGCACGTCGAGCCGTTCCGGATCGGGCGGGTACCGGTGACCAACGCGCAGTGGCGCGAGTTCATCGACGACGGTGGCTACCGGACACCACAGTGGTGGTCCGAACGCGGCTGGGCGCACCGGGAGCACGCTGGTCTGAGTGCACCCGCTTTCTGGAACACCGACGGCAGCCGCACCCGGTTCGGCCACCACGAATCCATCCCGGGTGACGAACCGGTGCAGCACATCACCTACTTCGAGGCGGAGGCCTTCGCGGCGTGGTCGGGTGCTCGGTTGCCGACCGAGGTGGAATGGGAGAAGGCCTGCGCGTGGGACCCGGTGGCCGGTACGCGTCGCCGATTCCCCTGGGGCGACGCACAACCCACACCCGAGCTGGCCAATCTCGGCGGCGATGCCCTGCGCCCGGCGCCGGTCGGTGCCTACCCGGCGGGGGCGTCGGCCTACGGGGTGGAGCAGATGCTCGGCGATGTGTGGGAGTGGACCACCTCACCACTGCGCCCCTGGCCCGGGTTCACCCCGATGATCTACGACCAGTACACGGCGCCCTTCTTCGACGGTGATTATCGGATCCTGCGCGGCGGCTCGTGGGCGGTGGCGGCCGGCATCTTGCGACCCAGCTTCCGCAACTGGGACCATCCGATCCGGCGGCAGATCTTCTCCGGTGTCCGCCTGGCCTGGGACGCCTGATGTGTCGCCACCTGGGCTGGCTCGGTGCACCGGTACCGGTATCCTCGCTGGTGCTGGAGCCACCGAGCGGCCTTCTGGTGCAGTCCTATTCGCCGCGTCGGCAGAAGCACGGCACCATCAATGCCGACGGCTGGGGTGTCGGCTTCTTCGATCAGGGTGTGCGGCGCTGGCGCAGCGACAAACCGTTGTGGGGGGACGCGTCGTTCGCGTCGGTGGCGCCGGCTCTACGCAGTGACTGCTTTGTGGCGGCCGTGCGTTCGGCGACGGTCGGCATGCCCATCGAGCCTTCGGCTTCGGCGCCCTTCAGCGACGGCACCTGGCTGCTCTCACACAACGGCATCGTCGACCGCGCCGTCCTACCCTCCTCGGCGACAGCAGAATCCACCGTCGACAGTGCGCTGCTGGCCGCACACATCTTCGCGCGCGGTATGGGCGCGCTGGGAGACACCGTTGCCGCCGTCGGCGCGCAGGATCCCGGTGCCCGCCTGAACATCCTGGCCGCCAACGGTTCCTCCCTGCTCGCCACCACCTGGGGCGACACCCTGTTCTCGCTGCAGCGCGATGATGGCATCGTGCTGGCCAGCGAACCCTACGACGATGACCCGTCCTGGCGTGACATCCCCGACCGGCACCTCGTCGAGGTCACCGGCACGAATCTCACCATCACCCCTCTGGAAGGACCCTCATGACGACCGGCACGGCATCGGACCTGTCCAAAGCGCTGCGCCGCGACGTCCGGCACGGCTTGGCGCAGTCCCCGAAAACGCTGCCGCCCAAATGGTTCTACGACGCGAAGGGCAGTGATCTCTTCGATCAGATCACCCGCCTGCCCGAGTACTACCCCACCCGCACCGAAGCGTCGATCCTGCAGGACCGGGCCGCCGATATCGTGGCCGCCTCGGGTGCCGACACTCTGGTCGAGCTGGGCAGCGGCACCTCGGAGAAGACACGACTGCTGCTCGATGCCATGCGGGACAGCGGAGCGCTGAAGCGCTTCATCCCGTTCGATGTCGACCCGAGCGTCCTGCGTGACGCTGCCCGGGCGCTGCATGCCGAATACCCGGACATCGAGATCGACGTGGTGTGCGGCGATTTCGAGCAGGATCTCGGCACGATTCCCAAGGCCGGCCGGCGCATGGTGGTCTTCCTCGGGTCCACGATCGGCAATTTCACCCCGGAGCCCCGCACCGAATTCCTTGCCGCGCTTGCCGACTCCATGCAGCCCGGCGATTCGCTGCTGCTGGGTACCGACCTGGTCAAGGATGTCGGCCGGCTGGTGCGCGCCTACGACGACAGTGCGGGTGTCACGGCCGCGTTCAACCGCAATGTGCTGACCGTGGTGAACCGCGAACTCGACGCCGACTTCGACCTGGACGCCTTCGATCATGTGGCGCGGTGGAATCCGGAGCAGKAACGCATCGAGATGTGGTTGCGCTCGACCGCGGATCAACGGGTGCGGATCGCGCAGCTTGATCTCACGGTCGACTTCGCGGCGGGCGAGGAGATGCTCACGGAGGTGTCCAGCAAGTTCCGCCCCGAGGGTGTGGAAGCTGAACTGGCCGCCGCCGGACTGCGTCGCACCCACTGGTGGACCGATGGCGCAGGCGATTTCGGTCTTTCGCTGGCGGTGAAATGAGCCTGGCCGAAGCCTGGCGGTCGGCGCGGGTGCCGGTGGCGGGTCTCCATCTGGACAGCGCGGCCTGCTCACGGCAGAGCAATGCGGTGATCGAGGCGGGTGCCACGCACGCCCGGCACGAGGCCGAGGTCGGCGGTTACGTGGCGGGCGAAGCCGCGGTGCCGGCGCTGGACGCCGGACGGGCCGCGGTGCGCGCCCTGGCCGGGATGCCCGATGCGGAGGTCATCTTCACCACCGGCTCCAACCATGCGCTGGATCTGCTGCTGAGCAGCTGGACCGGACCGCGCACCGTGGCATGCCCGCCCGGCGAGTACGGACCCAACCTGGTCATCATGGCGGCCAACGGATTCGAGGTGCGCAGCCTGCCCGTGGATGAGCTGGGCCGACTGCTGGTCGACGAGGCCGCGGCCGTGCTGGAGGCCGACCCGCCGGCGATGGTGCATCTGACCGTGCTCGGCAGCCACCGCGGTGTGGCCCAGCCACTGGCCGAGTTGGCGCCGGTGTGCCGAGCGCTGGGACTGCTGCTGGTGGTCGACGCGGCGCAGGGACTCGGGCACGTGGACTGTGCGGTGGGCGCCGACGTCCTGTATTCGTCCTCGCGCAAGTGGTTGGCCGGGCCGCGCGGTGTCGGCACGCTGGCGGTACGGCCCGAGTTGTACGGGCGGTTGACGCCGCGGTGGGCGCCGATGGAATTGCACGAGGCCAATATCGGGTCGCGGGTCGGCTTCTCGCTTGCGCTGGGCGAACACCTGGCCGCCGGCCCCGATCGGGTGCAGGCCCGGCTGGCCGAGGTCGGCCGGCTCACCCGGACGGTGCTCGCCGACATTCCCGGCTGGGAGGTGGTCGAACCCGTCGATGAGCCGACCGCGATCACCACGCTGCGCCCCACCAACGGTGCCGCACCGACACCGGTGCGGGCCAAGCTGATCGCCGAACACCGGATCGTCACCACTGCATGCGAGGTGGTGCGGGCTCCGAGCGAGATGGTCGGGCCGGTGCTGCGGGTGTCCCCGCACGTGGATGTCGCTGCCGAGGATCTGGAGCTCTTCGCCGAGGCGTTGGCCGCGGTCAGCTGAGGATGCGTGTGGGCGCCGAAGTCGCTTCTGCCTAGCTGCCTTTGGCCCACGCCCAGGCAGTGAGGCGCCAGTGTGTGCCGACTCTGCGGAGCGCGACGGTGTAGACCGAGCCTGTTTGGGTGATCTGACTGCCGCGGAGGTCGAACGTCATGGACGCAGGGACCACGACATAGCCGTAGTCGCCCGTGACATCGACATGCAATGGCGCGCCGAGGGTGATGCGGTAGCCCGAAGCCCCGAGGTGCGCGCCCTCAGCAAGCACGTCCTTCCACCAGTCTTCGGCGGCCGTTGCCCCCTGCCAGACATGGGGTGACATTCCGTCGAGAATTTGCATGGGATCAGAGCACGTCGCCGCCATTGCCGCCACGTCACCGTCGTTGAACGCCGCGACATATTGCAGCACTGCGTCCATCGGATCGTCCATTTCGTCAACGTAGTCGCCTGGATGCGCCCGTGGGGCCCAACGTCGACTTGTTGTCGACATCCGTGCCCGGAATCGACAACAAGTCGACGTTGGGCGAAAGATAAGGTTGTCCATGCTCAGCGATGAAGAGACCTTCCTGATCCAGACGGTGCGCGACTTCGTCGACCGGGAGGTCAAGCCCAGCGTGCAAGACGTCGAGCACGCCAACGAATACCCCGAACGCTGGATCGAGCAGATGAAGCAGATCGGCATCTACGGTTTGGCGGTGCCGGAGGCCTACGGCGGATCGCCGGTATCGATGCCCTGCTACGCGCAGGTCACCCAGGAACTCTCCCGCGGGTGGATGAGCTTGGCCGGCGCGATGGGCGGGCACACCGTGGTCGCCAAGCTGCTCACCCTGTTCGGCACCGACGAACAGAAGCAGACGTATCTACCGCGGATGGCCACCGGCGAGGTCCGTGCCACCATGGCGCTCACCGAACCGGGCGGCGGCTCCGACCTACAGGCCATGACCACCGTCGCGAAGACCGACGGCGATGACCTGGTGATCTCGGGCGCCAAGACCTGGATCTCCAATGCCAGGCGCTCGGAATTGATTGCGCTGCTGTGCAAAACGGATCCCAGCGCGCAGCCGAAGCACAAGGGCATCTCCATCGTGCTCGTCGAACACGGCCCCGGCCTGACGGTTTCACGCGATCTGCCCAAGCTCGGCTACAAGGGGGTGGAGTCCTGCGAGCTGTCCTTCGACGACTACCGCATCCCGGCCACCGCCATTCTCGGCGCCACCCCCGGCAAGGGCTTCGCGCAGATGATGAAGGGCCTGGAAACCGGCCGCATCCAGGTCGCCTCCCGGGCGCTGGGGGTGGCCACCGCGGCGCTGGAGGACTCGTTGGCCTACGCCCAGCAGCGCGAGAGCTTCGGGCAGCCGATCTGGAAGCACCAGTCCATCGGCAACTATCTGGCCGATATGGCCACCAAGCTCACCGCCGCCCGCCAACTCACCTGGTATGCCGCCGAGAAGTACGACAGCGGCGAGCGCTGCGATATGGAAGCCGGCATGGCCAAACTGTTCGCCTCCGAGACCGCGATGGAGATCGCGCTCAACGCAGTCCGTATCCACGGCGGCTACGGCTACTCCACCGAATACGACGTGGAGCGCTACTTCCGCGACGCCCCGCTGATGATCGTCGGCGAGGGCACCAACGAGATCCAGCGCAATGTCATTGCTGCCCAGTTGGTGTCGCGCGGCGGCATCTGACTCGATAGCCCAGGGCACAATTGACCCATGACAGCTGAGGAGTCCGAGGAACTTCGGCAGGCCATCTCGGAAGCCCGGTTGACGACGTCACCGGACACGGTTCGTGGGCTTCTGCGTGATCTCCGGTCTGGCGTGACATTGAATGAGTCGGACGACTCCCCCGAGCAGCTTGTGAGCGCTCATCACCATCTGGTGGTGGCGGTCGCCAAGACGTACGCCGGTCGGGGTGTCGCGTTCCTGGATCTGGTCGAGGCGGGAGAGGTCGGCCTGACGTTCGCGGCGCAGAGATACCGCGGCACGGGGGCTACCGGGTTTGCCGACTATGCCACGACGTGGATCCATCGGGCCATGCTGGTCTGAGCGCTACTTGTGCGCGGACAGCAGGAAGGCCGGCAGCTTCATCCGGCCCTTGTCATCGTGATCGTGCGGGGGCAGCTCGAACGGCGCCCCCGGCCCTGACGGCATGTTGGCGTGGATGAAGGCCGGGCGTATGTCGTCGACGGTCCAGTGTGCCGCGACGATATCGCGCAGTTCGTACTCGTCGACCTCGTTGGGCTTGGTCTCCAGCTCGGCTGGGAACGCTCCCTTGGCGAACACCAGGACGTAGTAGTGCGCGCCCGGGGCGGCGGCGCGCTGCACCGCGTGCAGGTAGTTGTGCCTGCCGTCGATGGGCAGCGAATGGAACAGCGTCGAGTCGATGACGGTGTGGAATCGGCCGTCGTAGCCGGTGAACGAGGTGATGTCGGCCTGGGCAAAGCTGGCGTATCGCAGGTTGCGTTCCTGTGCTGCACGATTCGCCACAGCGATGGCGGTCGGCGAAATGTCCAGGCCCACCACGGTGTAACCGTCTGCCGCCAGCGACAGTGACAACTCAGCGTGTCCACAGCCGGCGTCCAGGACGTCGCTGCGCACCTTGCCCGCCGAGATCAGCGCTGCCAGTTCGGGTTGCGGTTCACCGATGCTCCACGGCGGCGGTCCCTGGAACTCGCTGTCGTGGCGATATGCGCTGTCCCAGTCCAGTACCTCAGATGCCATGACATCCAACGTACGCGCGCTCACGCGGTGGGTGTTTCCCACGTGTGGACCGGCGCATTGGTGTGCATGTGTTCGCAGTACATACGCAGCATCTCGGCCAGTGCGGCGGGCCGCGCCAAACCGCGTTCCTGCAGCGCACGCACGGTGGCGGTCTGCCAGGCGGCACCGTTGCGGCCGGTCTTGGCGCGTGCCTCGATGACCCCGAGGAAGCGGTCCCGAACATCGGCGGCGACCCCCCAGCGCCGCAGCCCGTCATGGGCCAGCGGCAGCAGTTCCCGCAGCACGAGTTCGTCGGCGGTCACCTCACCCAGACGGGGCCAGTACAGCCGGGCGTCCATCCCGTGCCGGGCAGATGCAAAGAAATTGTGCTGTGCCGCAGCGAAACTCATCTTGCTCCACAGCGGCCGGTCCTCGTCGGTGAGTGCCCGCAGGGTGCCGTAGTAGAACGCCGAGTTGGCCAGCATGTCCACCACCGTGGGCCCGGCGGGCAGCACCCGGTTCTCGACGCGCAGGTGCGGTTTGCCGTTCACCACGTCGTAGACGGGTCGGTTCCACCGGTAGATGGTGCCGTTGTGCAGGCGTAACTCCGAGAGCGCCGGGGTGCGCCCGGCTGCGAGCTCGACCACCGGATCCTCGTCGGAGATCTCCGGCAGCAGCGACGGGAAGTAGCGGACGTTTTCCTCGAACAGATCGAAAATGGAGGTGATCCACCGTTCGCCGAACCACACCCGGGGGCGCACGCCCTGGGTCTTGAGCTCGTCGGGGCGGGTGTCGGTGGCCTGCCCGAACAGTTCGATGCGGGTCTCGGCCCACAGTTCGTGGCCGAAGAAGTACGGCGAATTGGCGCCCAGGGCGATCTGCGGGCCGGCCAGCACCTGCGCGGCGTTCCAGTTCTGCGCGAACTCCGCTGGCGAGACCTGCAGATGCAATTGCATACTCGTGCAGGCAGATTCGGGTGCGATATCGGCCGACTGCAGGGACAACCGTTCGGGCCCGGTGATATCGATGTCGATATCCTCGCCGCGCGCGGTGAAGATGGAGTCGTTGAGTGCCTGGTAGCGGGTCGACTCGCTCATCCACCCCGACTCCAGATGCTCGGGCATCAGGGTGGGAAGGATGCCGATCATGACGATGTGCGCGCCGTCCTCGGTGGCCTTGGCCTCGGCGGCGTTCAGGCTGGCCCGCACCTCGGCCTCCAGTTCCAGCGCGGACTGCCCGGGTAACGGACGCGGCGGAACATTGAATTCGATGTTGTACGCGCCCAGTTCGGTCTGATAGGCCGGATCGGCGATGGAGGCCAGTACCTCCTGATTGCGCAGCGCCGGCTGGTAGTCAGCGTCGACAAGATTGCATTCGATCTCCATGCCGGTGAGCGGTCGGTCGAACTCGAAGCTGGACTGGGACAGCATCGTCTCGAACACGTCCAGGCACAGCTGGACCTTGCGCCGGTATTCGCGGCGCTGTGCGCGGCTGAATTCCGTGCGGGAAACCTCTTCGCCCACAGCGTCGACACTAGCGCCGAACGGCCACCGCGATCTGTGGACTGAGCAGACCGCCCCGCAATTCGAGGTCGACGCCGGCGTGTTCGGCCAGTGCGCGCAACGCCGACGGGCTGTAGCTGCGCAACGAACTGATGACACCGTCGTGCACGAACGGGATGAACGGGGCCAGCGGCAGCATGGTGGCCAGTCGCAGGAGATGCAACGGTGCCGGTGGCCTGGGCAGGTCGATGATCAGAAGCTTGTCTGCGACGCGGGTGCCCTCGGAGAGCACCGCGGCGGCCGTCACCGGTGGAAGATGATGAAACGACAAGGCGAACACCGCGAGCGCGAAATGGCCGTCGGGTGCGTCGATTGCGGTGGCGTCCATTTCCCGCACCTGGGCCCGCGGATGGCTGCCCAGCTCACCGGCAGCCATCGCGGCGACCGAATCGTGCTCGATATCGGTCACCGTGACATGAGCGGTGGGATGTCCCTCCAGCACCACCGTCGACAGCGCGCCGTGGCCGGCGCCGAGTTCGAGGACCTTCGGGTCCGGCACGTCGGCGATCTCCTCGAGCACCAGGTGCGCGAACTGCCGGTGGTTGCCGAACACCCGACCGGTCCACTCCAACGCGTCCACCACGCTGCGTTTGACCGCGGGATCGACGTCGGTGCGATCCAGGTACTCGGTCCGGTCGGTCTGCAGCAGCCGGTCCAGACAGGATGCGTCGGGGCCACCGCGCGGCATGCGATCCAGATCGGTCACGCCGTCAGGCTACAAGTCGGCGAGGTCCCTTGGCTTGAGCAGCAGCGTCGCCACGACGCTGATGACCGCCGTGGTCACCAGGTAGCCGCAGGCCAACCACGGTGCGTTGCCGCCGACCGCGATGAGCGTGGTCAGGATCAGCGGGGTCAGCCCCGAGGAGTAGACGCCGGAGAGCTGGTAGACCGTGGACAGTCCGGTGTAGCGGATCCGGGTCGGGAACAGCGAGGCGTACAGCGTGCCCTGYGCGCCGTAGAACCAGGCGTGGATGATGCCGAACACGATGACGATGCCGATCGCGAACGCGGTCAGACTTCCGGTGTTGAACAAGGCGAACACCGGGAACACCGCCACCGCGTAGGCGGCGATACCGGTCGCGTAGACGCGTTGGGGTCCGAAACGGTCGGCGAGCAGACCCGATACCGGCAGCAGCGCCGCCATCAACAGGGCGGCCACGGTCACCACGATCAGCACGTCGACCTTGCCCAGGTGCAACGGGCCGGTCGCGCTGGTGGCGTACGCGATGGCGAACACGCCCCAGGTGTTGAACGCCGCGCCCTCACCCCAGCGGCTCAGCATGCCCAGCAGCGTCGGGCGCAGCGACGGGCCGCGGAACAGTTCCCGCAGCGGCGTCGACGACACGTCGTCGTCCTCTTTGAGCTTCTCGAAGGCCGGGGTCTCGGAGGCCTTGAGCCGCACGACGACGCCGAAGATCACCAGCACGATGCTGAACAGGAAGGCGATGCGCCAGCCGTAGGACAGGAATGCCTCCGCCGTCATGACCGTCTGCAGCAGTGCGAAGACGCCGGTGCCCAGCGCCAGACCGAGCGCCAGTCCGACCTGGGGGATGCTGCCGGCGAACCCCCGCCGCTTCGGGGTGCTGTGTTCGACCGCGAGCAGCACCGCGCCGGCCCATTCACCGCCGAGCGCGAAGCCCTGGACGATGCGCAGCAGCAGCAACAGGATCGGCGCGACGACGCCGATCTGGGTGGCGGTGGGCAGCAGACCCATCAGCGCGGTCGCGCCGCCCATCAGGAACATCGTCAGCGCCAGGGTGCGTTTGCGGCCGATGCGGTCACCGATGTGCCCGAAGACGAAGCCGCCGATGGGCCGGACCAGGAATCCGACCGCGAAGGTGGCGAACGCCAGCAGCGTGCCGACGAAGGAACTCTGGTCCGGGAAGAACGCGGTGTTGAACACCAGGCTGGCCGCGGTGGCGTAGAGGAAGAAGTCGTACCACTCGATGGTGGTGCCGACGAGGCTGGCCGTGAGGGCCGTCCGAACTTTCGAACGGTCCACGGCGGTCTGTTCGGGCGGCGAGCTGTCGGTGACGGTCACCGGTCGCAATATGGCGGTGATCCGGAGATCGCGCCAGGGTTGTGCTTACGGTGATCCGAAGACCGCGTCTAGCTGCTCAACGTGATCCGGCACTTGCGCACGATGGGTTTTAGTTCGTCGTAGTACTGCGCGCCCAACAGAGCGTGCTGGGCGGTGTCATCATTGCGGACCGCGAACGCGATCTGGCCGGCCAGATCGGCCAGCCTGGTCGCGTGATCCGCGACCTCGCCGGGAGCGATCTGACGTGCCTGGTCGCGGATTGCCCGGGCGCGTTCGTCGAAATCGCCGGCCGTCGGCCCTTGTTCCGTCGAGAAGCTCGGCATCACGAAGGACTGGGCGCTCAGCGCGATCAGTGGTTCGACCTGACGGCAGGCCTTGCCATCGATGTAACTGAACGACACCGCGGCGATGACGACAGCCGCAGCAAGTCCGGTGGCAGCGATGGCCTTCATGGCGGTGCTCCGCTCGGCATCGAGGACCAGCCTGCGCCAGAGCAGATGGGCACCGATCGCGGCGGCGACGGCCGCGGCGGCCAGCCCCGCCGCCTCGAGCGCGCTTCCTCCTGCGGAGGTCGAGTCGAGCGCGGCGTAGGTGGCGATCGCCGACACCGCGACCAACATCAAGACCCAGATGCCGCGGCGGCGCATATAGGAATCCGCGTCGCGGAACGGGATCCCGATCACGCTGCCGGCCGCGGCGAGAACCGCGACCAGCAGCGGGATCAGAACATCGAGAAAATTACCGGTGATCATCGTGTGGCAATGCTACGGGCGTCACTCCTCGCCGAGGATCTGGTAGATCTCCCGGCGTGCGTTGTTGACGATGTCGAGGATGCGCTGCTGCTGCTCGGCAGAGGCGGCGTGCGCGGACTGTCCGACAGCACCGAACAGCTGGCCCAGCGCGGCCCGCAGGTTCACCGCGTTCGGGTCGGCGTCCTCGGCGATCTCGTCCCACGGGGCGGTCTCGATCTTGGCGGCCGCCGTGCGGCCTTCCTCGGTGAGCTCGAAGGTCTTCTTGCTGCCTTCGCTCTCGGTCGGGGTGATCAGACCCTCGTCGACCAGCAGTTGCAGGGTCGGATACACCGAGCCGGGGCTCGGCTTCCACAGATCGTTACTGCGGGCGGCGATCTCCTGGGTCATCTCGTACCCGTGCATGGGACGTTCGGTGAGCAGGGTCATGATCGCGGCGCGCACGTCACCGCGCTTGCCGCGGCCGCGGGGACCACGACCGCCGCGACCACGGGGTCCGCCGCCGAAGCCGGGACCACCGAAGCCGGGACCGAAACCTCTGCCGAAGCCGGGACCGAATCCCGGGCCGAACGGACCCTGCGGGCCGGCGGCCTGCTCGCGGATGTGGTCGCGGAACTCGCGGCGGGCGTGGCGGCGATCGAACCCGAGGGGACCGAAGCCGAATGCGGGGTTGGGGGGTGTGAAGGGGGTGTTCATGGGGTGCTTCTTTCTGGAGAGGGAAGCACGGTCTGCGCTTCCGATGCGTTAACGATATATCGGAAGCTATCGCGATGCAACTATCATTTTGAGCGGCCGTCGATGGCGGTCACCAACCAGCGCGCCCATTCCGCCTGCATGGCCTCGAAGCGCAGGCCATATTCCAGGGCGGCATTTGCGTAGAAGGAGTTGTCGGAGTCGTCGAGGTGCAGACCGTCGCGCAGCGCCTGCAGGCGTGCCAGTTCGGATTCGGCGTGCTCGACGAGTGCCTTTACGTGGTCGGCAGCGTCGCGGCGAGGGGGTTCGCCGAGCAGGAAGATGCGCAGCAACTCCGGCCTCCGGTCGGGCGGATCGTCCTGGGGATTGGTCACCCACCGCAGGAGTTCGGCATGCCCGGCTTCGGTGACGCGGTACACCTTGCGTCCGCGTGGGCCGATCTCGGCCACTTCGATGAATCCGTTGTCCGCCAAGCGGTTCAGCTCGCCGTAGAGCTGGCTCTGGGTGGCCGGCCAGACGTTGGCCATCGACTTCTCGAAACGCTTGAGCAGGTCATAGCCGCTGCCGGGATGTTGGGTCAGCAGGCCGAGCGCCGCCATTCGCAAACTCATGAAACAGATCCTACATTCCACTCTTGACATGTCACTAGTGGAATGTCATCGTGGTGTCATGACCACCGCCTCCGCACTGCCCGCCGAAGGTGACTTCTTCCGGCGCGGCAACTACGCGCCCGTCGCCGACGAACTCACCGAATACCACCTGCCCGTCCAAGGCGGCATCCCGCCCGAGATCGACGGGTGGTACCTGCGCAACGGGCCCAACCCGCGCGAGGCCAACGCGCACTGGTTCGCCGGTGACGGCATGGTCCATGGCGTCCGGATCGAGAACGGGGCGGCCAAGTGGTACCGCAACCGCTGGGTCCGCACCGACAGCTTCGTCGAGGACTTCCCGCTCTACAATCCCGACGGCTCCCGCAACCTGCGCGCCGCTCTCGCCAACACCCACGTGGTCAACCACGCCGGGAAGACGCTGGCCCTGGTCGAATCATCGTTCCCGTATGAGATCAGCAACGAGCTGGAAACGTTGGGTGCCTACGATTTCGGTGGCAAGCTCACCAACTCGATGACCGCCCACCCGAAGATCTGCCCGACCACCGGTGAGATGCACTTCTTCGGTTACGGCAGCATCTTCGAGCCGTATGTCACCTACCACCGGGTGTCCGCCGACGGCGAACTGATCATCAACCGGCCGGTGGATGTCAAGGCGCACACCATGATGCATGACTTCGCCTTGACGGCCGATCACGTGATCTTCATGGACCTGCCGATCGTGTTCGACCTGGACGTCGCAGGCAAGGGCGAAGGCGATATGCCCTACCGCTGGAGCGACACCTACGGCGCCCGGTTCGGCGTGCTGCGCCGCGATGACCCGTTCGGTGTCATCCGCTGGTTCGATATCGACCCGTGCTACGTCTTCCACGTTGCGAACGCCTACGACCACGCGAATTCGATTGTGCTGCAGGCGGCCCGATACCCGGAGCTGTGGCGCAACGACGGCGGATTCGGTGAGCAGGCGGTGCTGTGGGAGTGGCGGATCGACCTGAACGCCGGCACGGTGACCGAACGCCAGCTCGACGATCGGGGAATCGAGTTCCCGAGGATCGACGACCGGCTGGTCGGCCTGCCGGCCCGTTTCTCGGTCTCGGTGGGAGACACCGCACTGGTTCGTCACGATCTGTCCACCGGTGCCGCCGAGACGCACTCCTTCGGGCCGGGGAGGTCCGGGGAAGCGGTGTTCGTACCGGCGGCGGGCCCGGGCGATGAGAGCAGCGGCTGGTATCTGAGCTACGTATATGACCCGGTGCGCGAGGGTAGCGATCTGGTGATCCTGGACGCGTCCGATTTCGGAGGCGCACCGGTGGCGACCATCTCGCTACCGCAGCGGGTGCCGTTCGGGTTCCACGGCAACTGGATCGGCGCGTGAGCATCGGCGTCTCACGATGTGGACGTCGTAAATCCGCACCTACCGCACGGTACCGGCGGTCCCGGCAACGAGAGGTGACCGGGTGTGCGCTGTTGCTGGAATGACCGGCCGGTGTGCGAAATGAAATTGCCGAACTGCGCTGCGGGGATACCCGCAGCGCGAGGTGGCGCAAACCACACACTCACCGAGATGTGCGCAGAATCACGCAGGTCGTACTGGTGGGTAGCTTATAAGCAGCAAACGCCGACACCGCCGGGGCGGTAGTTGCAATAACAACTGATTAGTTTGTAGGCGAAACTATCGACTTGCCGTGTACGACTGTTTGCCGGGTTTTCGACCACAGCTAAAAATTGCTCTCAACAGCAACGTTACGAAACCGCAATGTGCGGTTCTCGGAAATTTGACAGTGGGTGCAACTTTACAAATCTCTCTTGACGTCAACTTACTGGTGGGTAAGTTCTCTCCGGTCCGGGGGAAGCGCCTGAAGGGATGGCAAAGAGAAAATGTCCATGCAAATGACGATGAAGCCGTATGTGACGGTCGGTGTCGCGCTGGTCGGAGCCAGCGTGATCGCGGTGGCGCCGATCGCGCCGCGTGCCGAGCTGCACATGCCGTCGGTCACCCTGGCGGCCTCCATCGAGAATCCCATCACGGTCTTCAAACCGGTCGTCAATGCTGCCGGCGACCTGATCCGCGAGACGCTGCA
Organism: Mycobacterium sp. P4_H6; assembly: GCF_056400845.1. NCBI lineage: Bacteria > Bacillati > Actinomycetota > Actinomycetes > Mycobacteriales > Mycobacteriaceae > Mycobacterium > Mycobacterium sp. P4_H6. Next base: position 14,612 of record NZ_JBFUKN010000119.1, read on the forward strand.
GGCCGAGTTCGCCGATCCGTTCCCGATCCTGCGCCAGATCTTCGCCAACCAGCAGTACACCGTCTCGAAGCTGCTGGCGGCCATCAACGGTGGCGGGGCCGCCCTGACCGRGTTGGTTCAGGGGCTTCCCGCGGCACTGCAGGCCGCCGGCGCCATCGCGCGCACCGGCGACATCAACGGTGCGATCGACAGCCTGGTCGCCAGCGGCCTGGGACCGATCCTGAACTTCATCTCCGGCGTCACCGTGCCGCTGCAGGATGCGTTCGAGCGTCCGTTCGCGGTCGGCCAAGCACTGGTCGCCGGGGCATTCGAGAGCGGGCTCGCCCTCACGGTGGCGCTGGCGCAGACGTTCATCGGCATCGGTTTCCCGGTGGGGACCACCCCGGTGCTGCAGAACCTCGTCAGCGTCACCGAGTCGATCCTGAAGTCCATCGGGACGCTGAATCCGATCAACATCATCAACGCCGTCCAGAACGGCGTCGCCGATATCCTGCTGAACGGAATCCAGCACACCAGTGATTTCATGACGCAGACCGTGTCCTACATCCGCGATGTGATCGTCAACGCGCTCAAGGCCGGTCAGCCCGCCGCGGCGACCAAGACCGCGTCGGTGGCGACCGCCCCCACGGCCGATGCGCAGACCTTCACGATCTCGATCCCGGGTGCCGAATCCGACGGCGCCGCACCGGCGGTGACGCCGGTCAGCACCGGTGCTGAGTCGGCCGAGACGCCGGCTGAGACCCCCGCCGAGACTCCGGTCGAAACCCCCGCCGAGGTGCCCGCCGAGGAAGCCGTGACCGAGACGCCGGTCGAAGAGGCACCCCTCGAGGAGGTCGAGATCGAGGAGCCCGAGGCCGCCGAGCCCGTCACCCGACCGAGCCTCAAGCAGGCCGGGTCCGGCAAGACCTCGCCGAAACGGGCGGGCAACCCGCGCGCCGCGGCCTGATCGCACAAAAACGAGTGGTCTCCCTCGCCGGTCGGCGGGGGAGACTACTCGCATGACCAACCCTGTCCTGGCCCTGACCGCCGTGACTGCCGTGTGCAGCGCGGCGGTCGGCGGCCTTTTCTACGCGTTCTCGACATTCGTCATGCGCGGACTGGACCGCACCGACCCTGTTGAAGCCGCGGTGGCGATGCGCGGTATCAACGCCGAGGCCCAGGCGAACGCCCCATTCCTGGTGCTGTTCCTCGGAACCGGCGTGCTGGCGCTCGTGCTCGGCGTCATCGCCGTCATCAACCGGGACGGCTGTCTCCTGGCGGGTGCGGTGCTCGCGCTGCTGCCGACGGTCATCACCATCGCCTTCAGCGTGCCGTTGAACAACCGCCTGGAAGCCGGTCTGGACTGGGCGTCCTACCTGGGGCCGTGGACCGCGTGGAACCACGTCCGCACCGTCACCGGTCTGCTGGGAGGGGCGCTGCTGGTGATCGCCGGAACGCAACGATGACGATCACCGCGGCGGCGAGGACCAGCGTCGCCGCGAGGGTCGCGGTCGGAGCGATCCCCGAATCGAAAGCGGTATGCGCGGATTCGAGCAGCTTCTCGGCGGTCGGTGCGGGCAGTTCGCGCGCCACCGCGGTCGCGCCACCGATGCTTTCGGCCGCGTCGCCGGCCTGAACGGGCGTCAGGCCGGCAGGCACCTCGACGTTGGTACGGTAGAACGCCGTGAAGATGGTGCCGAGCGTCGCCGCACCCACCACTGCGCCCAGTTCGTATGCGGTCTCCGAAACGGCGGACGCGGCTCCGGCTTTCGCGGCCGGCACCGAGGCCACGATGGTGTCGTTCGAGATCGTCTGCGAGACACCGACACCGAGTTCGAGCACGATGAACGACACGATGATCGCGCCTACCGACAGATCGTGACGGAAC
>NZ_JBFUKN010000120.1:0-16145 GCF_056400845.1 Mycobacterium sp. P4_H6
GCCGTGGCGTTCGAACCACACCTCACACGTCGCATCACAGAGCAGATATCGCCGGTCGTCTGCTGTCAGCGCAGGGCCTAGATGCAGCGCGGCGACGGGCTTTTCGACATCGACGTGCACGACCACGGTGGTGTGCTGGCCGTGCGGGCGGGCCGCGACCTCGGTGTCCCAGCCGGCCTCGATGAGGCTCATGAACGCATCCACCCCGTCCGGGAACGGCGGTGCCTGCTCGGACACCGTGGTTTCGGCCCCGCTGTCGCGGGCCCAGCCGTCCTCGGGGTCGATGCTGTCGGCGTTGTCGTGGTCGCGTTTCCAGTCCGCGACCAACCCATCCCGGAGGGACTGGTGGGCAGCGTCGAATTTCGCGGCTTCCAGCTTGGGGAGCCGGATCCGGTAGGTGGTGTAATCGTCCTGCTCGGTGCGGCTGAAGGAGCGTTTCGGTTCCGGCTTAACCTCGGGTTCGGGGCGGGGTTCCTGCTTGACCGCCGTGCGCAACTGATTCACGGTGGCGTACTGCACCAGTTCGGCGTAGTGCTCATCGCAGCCTTGGCCGCCGTGTTCGGCGATGACCCCGAGCTGATCCAGCGACACCCGGCCCTCCTGTAACCCCGCGACGCAGCGTTCAAGCTCGTCGATGCGGTGGGCGATGGCGACCATGGTGTCGGCGTTGCGGGGTGAGACACCGGTCTTCCAGGCCACCAACGCTTCCAGGGAACGACACCCGGTGGCGCCCCACAGACTGTTGCCGTCGCTGGCGCCTCTGCCGTCGATCTCGGCGATGATCTCCACCAACCGTCCATCGAGGGCGTTGCGCTGCCCGATCAGCTCACCCATCTCCTCGAACAACACCTCGATACGCCGCACCGGAGGCACGTGCTCGGCGTAAGCGGTTGTGGGAGGCGGCATACCACGATTCTAGAAGAGAGGTCCGACACGTTCTGAGCCTCCGAAACCGTTGTGCGCTAATGCCTGCCGGCATCGAGCCGGCGCCGGGTGTTGCCCAGATGCAGACGCATCGCGGCCCGGGCCAGCTCGGGGTCCCCATCGACGACCGCCGTGGCGATCGCGTCGTGTTCGCGGCGAATCCGCTCGGCATGCCCGGCGTCGGTGATCGAGTGGGTGTCGCCGAGGCGGGTGCGGGGCAGCATGATCATCATCGGGCCGAGTGAGTCGATCAGGTCGAGATAGAAGCGGTTGTTGCTGGCTGCCGCGACGGCGCGGTGAAAACGGAAGTCGGCCTCGACGGCGTCTTCCGGCGCGGCCTCGGTGAACTCCGTGAGTGCGGTGCGGACGGTGCGTGTGCCCGCCGCATCCATCCGGCCGGCGGCCAGGGCGGCTGCCTCGCATTCGATACCGAGCCGGAAGTCGATCATGTCCAGCACGTCATGGTGGGACCGGATGGCTGCCGATTCGACCGTGAACGACGTGGGTTCGGGCACGGCGAGCACGAATGAGCCGCGGCCCTGGAAGGTTTCGACGAGACCTTCGGCTCGCAGCCGGGTGACGGCTTCGCGCACCACGGTGCGGGACACCCCGAACTCGTCGACCAGTTCGGTTTCCGAGGGCAGCTTGTGCCCGGGCGGGAGGTCGCCGGCGAAGATCTTGTCTTTAAGGCCGGCGACCACCCGTTGGGCCAACGAGGTCGTCATCGCAACATCATGACTGACCGAAGGTCGCGCTCTCCTTGGTGAGGGCCCGCATCTGGTCGCTGAGTGTGAAACCGAGCCCGGCGCGCTCCGGCAACCACATCCGGCCGTCGCGGATCTCGATGCGCTCGTCGAACAGGGGGTTGAGCCATTCGAAATGCTCGACCCACGGCTCGGTCGGGTATGCGGCGGCCAGGTGCAGGTGGATCTCCATGGCGTAGTGCGGGGCCAGCGCCAGCCCGGCGTGCGCGGCGAGCGTGGCGAACCGCAGGAACGGGGTGATGCCGCCGATCCGCGGTGCGTCGGGTTGCACGATGCCGCGGTATCCGGCGTCGATCAGCGCCATGTGCTCGGGGACGGAGGTGAGCATCTCGCCGGTGGCGATCGGGGTGTCGAAGACGCGCGACAGGTCGGCGTGGCCCACCGCGTCCCAGGCATCGAGGGGTTCCTCGATCCAGATCAGGTCGTGCTGTTCGAGCTCGCGGCACATCCGGCGGGCACGCGCCCGGTCCCACTGCTGGTTGGCGTCGACCATCATCGGGGTGTCACCGAGATGTTCGCGGATTGCCGCGACCCGATCCAGATCGATCTTCCAATCCGGTTGGCCCACTTTGATCTTGATACCGCCGATGCCGGATTCCAGTGAGGCGGTGGCCTTCTCCTTGATCTCACTGACAGAGGCCTGTAGGAACCCTCCGGAGGTGTTGTACACCCGGCAGGAGTCACGGTGCGCGCCGAGGAGTTTGGCCAGCGGCAGTGCGGCGCGGCGTGCCTTGAGATCCCACAGTGCGACGTCCAGGGCCGCGATGGCCTGGGTGGCGACGCCCGAGCGTCCCACCGATGCGCCCGCCCACAGCAGCGTTTGGTAGATGCGCTCGATATCGGAGGGGTCCTGGCCGATCGCAACATCGGCGATCTCGGAGAGGTGGGTGTACTGCGACGGTCCGCCGGCCCGCTTGGAGTAGCTGAACCCCATTCCCTCGAAGCCCTGCTCCGTGCTGACCTCGGCGAACAGCAACACCGTCTCGGTGAGAGGTTTCTGGCGGCCGGTGAGGACCTTGGCGTCACTGACCGGGTTGGGCAGCGGCAGCACGACGTGGGACAGGCGGATTTGGCGGATGGCATCAGTCATGTGATGAGTGTACAACTCATCATACAAGTTGAAAAGGGCCTGGTGGTCGGACGAAGATGTGTGTTGTGCGTCTCGATTGCGTGCGCGCAGTCCCTTCGCGGGCGACTCAACAGAGGAGTGCGCGTGGGCGCACGCCCGCGGGCGGAGGAGAAGCTGATGACCATGGTCGAGGAACGGCTGCTGGCGCCCGGTGATACCTGCTGGCGGACGGCCGAGGCCGATCGCTATGCGCCCATCATCGACGGGGCCGACTACCTGCGGCACGTGAAGTCCGCGATGCTGGGTGCCGAGAACCGGATCCTGCTGGTGGGGTGGGACTTCGATTCCCGTGTGACGTTCGAGCCGGAAGGCGCGACAATGCCCGGCCCGAACCAGCTGGGCCCATTCCTGTTCTGGCTGCTGTGGCGACGGCCGCACCTGAAGGTCTACGTGCTGAAGTCGAATCTCCGTCTGCTCGCCGCCTTCGAACGGTATTGGTACAGCATCGTCCCGGTGCAGTGGCTCAACCGGATCACGTCGGCGCGCATGCATCTGGCCGTCGACGGCGCACATCCGCTCGGTGCGGTGCATCACCAGAAGGTCGTGGTGATCGATGACGCGGTGGCGTTCTGCGGCGGAATCGACCTGACCCTCGGGCGGTGGGACACCCGCGCGCACACCCCGAACGATCCCGGCCGGCATGGCGGCGGCGAGCCGTACGGCCCACGTCATGAAGTGGCCACGGTGGTCGACGGGGAAGCCGCCCGTTCGCTGGCCGAGCTGGCCCGGGACCGGTGGCACATGGCGACCGGCGAGACGCTGGCACCCGTCGGGCCCGGCGCGGTGTCCTGGCCGAAGCATTGCGAACCGGCGCTCCGCCATGTCGAGGTGGGCATCGCACGCACGCTGCCGCCGCTGCCCGAGCGCGACGAGGTCCGTGAGGTGGAGGCCCTGAACCGCGCCGCCATCGCCGCCGCTCGAGACTTCATCTATTTGGAGAACCAGTACCTGGCTTCCCGGGTCATCTGTGCGGCGCTCGCCGAGCGGCTGCGTGAGCCGGACGGGCCCGAAGTGGTGATCGTGCTGCCGCGCACCTCGGAGAGCCCGTTGGAAACCGCCTCGATGGACAGCGCCCGCGAACGGATGCTCCGGTTGCTGTGGGCGGCCGACGAGCACGGCCGCCTCGGCGTCTACTGGCCGGCGGTGCCCGGCGGCCAATCGTTGTACATACATTCCAAGGTGATGGTCGTCGACGACCGGTTCCTGCGTATCGGGTCCTCCAACCTGAACAACCGATCGCTGGGCTTCGACAGCGAATGCGATCTGGCGCTGGACGATCCGGAGGGCCGCGATGATGTGCGGGCGCTCATCGTGTCCGTGCGGGACGGTCTGCTGGCCGAGCACCTGGGGTTGTCCGTCGACGAGCTGCGCGCCGAGATCGCGGAGCGGAACTCGATCCTGCGTGCCGTGGACGGGCTGCGCGGCGCGGGCCGCTCGCTGCGCAAGTTCACCACGCTGATGGTGTCCGCCGATGCCGGACCGTTCGCCGAGAACGACCTGATGGATCCCGTCCGGGTGCCGGCCTCGCTCGCGGCGAGCGTGTGCTCGGTGGTGGTCGCGGTGGTCACCTGGCCGTTGGTGAAGGGCGCACCCGGGGTGTGGTCGGTGGTGCGGTGTGCCGGCGAGCGGATCGGTCTGCCCATCTGATCGTCGGGTGCGGGGTCAGAACTCGATGATCTGGCGTACCGCCCGCCCGTCGGCGAGTTCGTCCATGCCGCTGTTGATCTCGTCGAGGGTCAGTGTCGCCGACACCAGCTTCTCCACCGGAAGCTTCCCGGCCCGCCACAGCTCGACGAACCGCGGGATGTCCCGGGCGGGCACCGCCGAGCCGAGATAGCTGCCGATCAGCGTGCGGCCCTCGGCCACCAAACTCAACGGAGACAACGATATCCGCGCATCCGGGGCGGGCAGGCCGACGGTGATGGTGCGCCCGCCGGGCGCGGTCAGTGCGATCGCGCCTTCCAGTGCGGCGGCGTGCCCGACGGCCTCGATCACCACCTCGGCCTTCTCGGTGACCTCTTCGGGGGTGTAGGTGGCATGCGCGCCGAGATCCCGCGCCAGCGCCAACTTGTCGGGCAGTCGGTCCACCGCGATGACCCGAACATCTTCGTGCGCAAGCGCGGTCAGCATGGCGGCCATCCCGACTCCGCCCATGCCGACGATGGCGACCGTCTGGCCGGCACGGGGCTGCCCGGCGTTGAGCACCGCGCCGCCACCGGTGAGCACCGCGCACCCCAGCAGCGAGGCCACCACCGCGGGCACATCGGCGTCCACGGGCACCACCGAACGGCGGTCCACCACGGCGTGGGTGGCGAACCCGGACACCCCGAGGTGGTGCAGCACACCGTCGCTCAGCCGCACCGAACCGCTGAGCAGCGTGCCCGCACCGTTGGCGGCGCTCCCGGGGATGCAGGGCGCCAGCCCGTCGGTGGCGCACGCCGAACACTGCCCGCAGCGCGGCAGGAACGTCATCACCACCCGCTGCCCGGGTGTCAGATCCGAGGCCCCGCCCACCTTCTCGACGATCCCGGCGGCCTCGTGGCCCAGCAGCATCGGCACCGGGCGCACCCGGTTGCCGTCGACCACGGACAGATCGGAGTGGCACAACCCGGCCGCCTCGATCCGCACCAGCAGCTCACCGGCGCCGGGATCGTCGAGCTCCAGCTCGGTCACCGACAACGGCCTGGAGGCCGCGTACGGTCGGGACGCTCCGATCGTTTCCAGTACCGCACCACGGATCTTCATGGTTCCAGCCTGACATGCTTGCGCCCATGGAGTACTCAAGTGCGGACTTCCCGCTGCACTGGCCGGTGCAGACGCGCTGGACGGACAACGACATGTTCGGACATCTCAACAACGCGATCTACTACCAGCTGTTCGACACCGCCATCAACGCGTGGATCGGCACGCGGGCACAGGTGGACCCGGTGACCGCACCCTGGCTGGGCGTGGTGGCCGAGTCGAGCTGCCGGTACTTCGCGGAGCTGAAGTTCCCCTCCGATCTGGTGGTCGGGCTCGCAGTGACCCGGCTGGGTACCAGCAGCGTCACCTACCGCACCGGGCTGTGGGCGGACGGCGGCCCCGTCGCCGCCGTCGGCTCCTGGGTGCACGTCTACGTCGACCGCCAGACCCGTCGGCCCGTCCCGATCCCCGATGAGATCCGGGCACTGATGGTGGGCATCACGACGAACTGAGCTCCGGCGATATGCTCGCCCGATGCCAGTCGTCAGCAAGACCGTCGAGGTTGCCGCCCCCGCCGCCGCGATCATGGCGATCGTCGCCGATTTCGAGACCTACCCGCAGTGGAACGAAGAGGTCACCGGTGCCTGGGTGCTGGCCCGTTACGACGACGGCCGGCCCAGCCAACTGCGCCTGGACACCAAGGTCCAGGGCATGGACGGCACCTACATCCAGGCCGTGTACTACCCGGGCGAGAACCAGATCCAGACGGTGATGCAGCAGGGCAACCTGTTCTCCAAGCAGGAGCAGCTGTTCGCCGTCGTGGACATGGGCCCGACGAGCCTGCTCACCGTCGACATGGATGTAGAGGTGTCCATGCCCGGCGTGCCCTCGATGATGGTGAAGAAGGTGGCGGGCGATGCGCTCGAACACCTGGCCGGCAATCTGAAGAAGCGCGCCGAGGAGCTCAGCGCCTAACCGCCGATCCCACGTCGCCGCGCGTGGGACAGTTCCGTGATGAGCCAGAGCGTGGCGGTGATCGGAGCCGGTCCCGGCGGACTGGTGGCTGCCCGCTGGCTGTCGGCGCAGGGTTTCCGGGTCACGATCTTGGAGTCGGCACCCGAACTCGGTGGACAGTGGAACGGCCGACCCGGCCGCAGCGGGGTGTGGCCGGACATGCACACCAACACCAGCCGAATTCTCACGGCCTTCAGCGATCTACCGCCCGACAGCACCGCGGTGTTCCCGTCCAACCGCGACATCCTGGGCTATCTGCGGCGCTACGCCGAGGTGTTCGGGCTGCTGCCGCGCACACGGTTCGGCACCGAGGTCCGTTGCCTGCGCAGGCATGTGGACTCGGGCTGGTTGGTCGATCAGGAACGGTTCGACAAGGTGGTGGTGGCCAGCGGGCGATTCCAGGCACCGGTCATCCCAGCGGCCCCGGGGCTGGACACCTTCGACGGCAGCGAATCGGCCATCTCGACCTACCACTTCCGCGACCCGGACCGCTATCGGGGCAAGCGGGTGCTGGTGGCCGGGTGCGCGGTCAGCGCACTGGAGATCGCCGCCGAGTTGGTCCATGCGGGCGCGGCCAGGGTGGTCCTCACGCAGCGACGCCAGCGCTACGTGCTGCCGAAGTTCGCCGCCGGTGTGCCGTCGGATCACCGCATCTTCACCCGCTACGGGGCGCTGGCCGCCGAGAAACTACCCCCGGCCGAGATCGACCGCCAATTGCGGGAACTCGTCGTCGAGGCCGGTGGCAGCCCCGAGCAGTACGGCGCACCCGCACCGGACCGCTCGCTGTTCGCGGCCGGGGTGACGCTCAGCCAGAACCATCTGCCGTTGGTCGCGGAAGGGCGCATCACGGTGCGCCCCTGGATCGACGTGGTCAGCGGGACCACGGTGAGGTTCACCGACGGCCACGCCGAATCCTTCGACGGGATCCTGTTCGGCACCGGCTTCCGCCTCAGCCTGCCGTTCCTCGACGAATCGATCCGCGCAGCCGTCGATCTGGACGACGTCCACCTCGACGCCGACCTGCACACTTTTCATCCCGATCTGCCCGGTCTGGCGTTCGTCGGGATGTGGGATCAATCCGGTGGCTATTTCGTACCGATGGAGCTGCAAGCCAGATGGGTCGCCTACACCTGGGGCGGGACTATCGCCGCCCGTGATCCGAACCCCGGGCTGCAGGCCTGCCGGCAGCGCCGCGGCCTGTCGCAGAAGACGCGAATGAACCTGGCGGCGTTGGCCTTTGCCCGGGCCGCCGGCGTGGAACCCGATCCGGCGCGCTGGCCGCAGCTGCGCCGCGCGCTGCTGTTCGGGCCGCTGGCGCCGAGCTGTTTCCGGCTGGAGGGGCCGGACGCCCTGCCCGACGCCGCCGACCGGTTCGCCCGGGACGCGGCGGCGTTCGGCGCGATCACCGATACCCGGCTGACCGAGCGTGAACAGCGCTATCTGGACATGGTGGAACGGGCCGGCTGACTCAGGTCCACAGCCCCAGGTCGTCGAGCAGACTGGTCAGCCGCCGCGCACCGTCGTCGAACTGGCTACGGGTCAGCCGCACCACCTCGCCGACATCACGTTGCCGCAGCGCCGCCACCAGCTCGCGGTGGTTGGCCACCGCCTCCACCCCCCACTGCGGATCCGAGGCATAGATGTGCGGCGGCAGATACCGCGCGGCGTTCAGCAGGAACCAGGCCAGTTTCATCCGGTTCGTGGTGCGGTTGAACGTGCGGTGGAAGTTGAACTCGGCCCGCGCGATCGACTCGACGTCGCCGCCCTGCACGGCATCGTCCAGCGCGTCGGTGAGCCGTTCCAGCTCGTCGATATCGGTCTCATCGGCACGCTGGGCCGCGGTGGAGGCGAGTTCGGCGGCGATCGTCCCCTGCAGCCAGAAAATGTCGGCGATGTCGTCGCGGGTGAACGGTGCCACCACGTGTCCGCGGTGCGGCTCCAGCTGCACCAGCCCTTCACCGCGCAGGGTGCGCAGCGCCTCGCGTACCGGGGTGATGCTGACGCCCAGGTGTGCGGCGGTCTCGTCGAGCCGGACGAAGGTCCCCGGCCGCAGCGTCCCGGACATGATGGCGACGCGCAGATGGGCAGCGACCTCGTCGGAGAGCTGCTCACGGCGTCGCGATTTCACGGGTGCGATCACAGGGCCTCTTCCATGAGTGGGCTTGTTCGAGTGGCTGCAGTCGTCATAGTGTGACCGCGACGACACAAGATTTGATCAAATATAAACATTGCGCAAGCCCGGTTGCGCATCCCTGACGAAAGAGCCTTCGCGTTGACTGCTCCAAGCACCGAACAGCCCTACCTCGCCCGTCAGCAGAACTGGTCCAACCAGCTGACCCGACATGCGTTGATGCAGCCGCAGAAGACCGCGCTGCGCTTCCTCGGCCACACCACCACCTGGGCCGAACTCGACGACCGGGTCACCAAGTTGGCCGGTGCGCTGCAGCGGCGCGGGGTCGGGCCCGGGGACCGGGTGCTGATCCTGATGCTCAACCGCACCGAGTTCATCGAGTCGTTCCTGGCCGCCAACCGACTCGGCGCGATCGCCGTCCCGGTGAACTTCCGGATGACCCCGCCCGAGATCGCCTTCCTGGTGAGTGACTGCGCCGCCGCGGTGGTCATCACCGAACAGGTGTTGGCGCCGGTGGCGACCGCCGTCCGCGCCCTGGACGCCACGCTGTCGACGGTGATCGTCGCCGGTGGCGGCACCGAGGACGACGTGCTCGGCTACGACGACCTGCTGGCCGAAGCCGGCCCGGCACCCGCCCCCGCCGATATCCCGAACGATTCCCCGGCGCTGATCATGTACACCTCGGGCACCACCGGCCGGCCCAAGGGCGCGGTGCTGACCCACACCAACATCACCGGGCAGGCGCAGACGTTCCTGTTCACCAACGGTGCCGATCTGAACCACGACGTCGGTTTCATCGGCGTCCCGCTGTTCCACATCGCCGGTATCGGCAACATGATCCCGGGCCTGCTGCTGGGCCGCCCGACGGTGCTCTACCCCCTCGGCGCCTTCGACCCGGGAGCCCTGCTGGACGTGCTGCAGGACGAGGAGGTGACGGGCATCTTCCTGGTGCCCGCACAGTGGCAGGCGGTCTGTGCGGCCCAGCGCGCCCAGCCGCGCAACCTCCGGTTGCGGGTGCTGTCCTGGGGCGCGGCACCGGCCTCTGACACGTTGCTGAAGGACATGGCCGAAACTTTCCCCGGCGCCAATATCCTCGCGGCGTTCGGTCAGACCGAGATGTCTCCGGTGACTTGTATGTTGTTGGGCGAAGATGCAATTCRCAAGCTCGGCTCGGTCGGACGGGTCATCCCGACGGTGTCGGCCCGCATCGTCGACGAGGACATGAACGACGTCCCGATCGGCCAGGTCGGCGAGATCGTCTACCGGGCCCCGACCCTGATGTCGGGCTACTGGAACAACCCCAAGGCCACCGCCGAGTCGTTCGCGGGCGGCTGGTTCCACTCGGGCGACCTCGTTCGCCAGGACGAAGAGGGTTACATCTGGGTCGTCGACCGTAAGAAGGACATGATCATCTCCGGCGGCGAGAACATCTACTGCGCCGAGGTCGAGAACGTTCTGGCCGCTCACCCGGCAATTGCCGAGGTCGCGGTGATCGGGCGCCCGCACCGCAAGTGGGGCGAGGTTCCGGTCGCTGTTGTAGCTTTATCCGCGGCGGGCCTCACGCTCGCCRAACTCGACGATTTCCTCACCGAGAGGTTAGCCAGATACAAGCACCCCAAGGCGCTGGAGATCGTCGATGCACTCCCCCGAAATCCGTCGGGCAAGGTTCTGAAAACGGAACTGCGCTCGGCCTTCGGTGCGGAATCCGTGATTGACGCCAACGAAAGTTCCAGTGCGGCAACGGTTTCTGGGACGACTTCGGAGAGGTAACCGGACGGGATGTCTTTGCTAACAGTTGCGGTGTGAATAAAGCCGATGTGCGACACCGCCGGTATCGGATCGGGTACAGTCCTGTGGTCTGTCTTACTACCGACCAGTAGGTAGACCAGCATCACAGGCCAGCGGACGCGGGGTTCCGAGTAAGTGAAGGAGGGGGCGTGCGACAGATAATGCCGCCACGCTATGAACTCGGTTCCGGGGTGTGCCGGTGACGGCGGGCAACGGTCTGGTCGACTACGTCAAGGAACAGCTCGACAAACCGCTGACGATGATCGGCGGCTTCTTCAAGATGAGCGTGCTGACCGGTAAAGCGCTGTTCACCCGGCCGTTCCAGTTCAAGGAATTCGTCAATCAGAGCTGGTTCCTGATCCGGGTGGCGTTCCTGCCGACCCTGGCGGTGTCCATCCCGCTGACGGTGCTCATCATCTTCACGCTCAACATCCTGCTGGCCGAGTTCGGCGCGGCCGACGTCTCCGGCGCCGGMGCCGCCCTCGGCGCGGTGACCCAGCTCGGGCCGCTGGTCACGGTGCTCGTGGTCGCCGGTGCGGGATCCACCGCCATCTGCGCCGACCTCGGGGCCCGCACCGTGCGCGAAGAGATCGACGCCATGGAGGTGCTCGGCATCGATCCCATCGAGCGTCTGGTCGCACCCCGCGTCGTCGCGGCGACGTTCGTGGCCTTCCTGCTCAACGGCGCGGTGATCACCATCGGCCTCGTCGGCGGCTACTTCTTCGGTGTCTACATCCAGAACGTCAACGCCGGCGCCTACGTCTCCACGCTGACGCTGCTCACCGGTTTCCCCGAGGTGATGATCTCGGTCATCAAGGCCACCCTGTTCGGACTCATCGCCGGGCTGGTCGGCTGCTACCGGGGACTGACCGTCGCCGGTGGTTCGAAGGGCGTCGGGACCGCGGTGAACGAGACCTTGGTGCTCTGCGTGGTCGCGCTGTTCGCGGTCAACGTGGTGCTGACCACCATCGGCGTCCGCTTCGGAACGGGAGGCTGAGCGCCCCATGAGTACCGCTGCAGTCCTGCGGACACGCTTCCCGCGCGCGTTCGACCGCACCCGGGGGTACGCCGGCGGGCCGGCCCGATTCCTCGACAGCATCGGGCATGTCGCCTGGTTCGTCGTGCAGGCGGTCGGTTCACTGCCGCACGCGTTCAAGAACTACCGCCGCGAGGCGCTGCGCCTGGTCGCCGAGATCGGCATGGGCACCGGGGCGATGGCCGTCATCGGCGGCACCGTCGCCATCATCGGTTTCGTCACCCTCTCGGCGGGCTCCCTGATCGCCATCCAGGGCTTCGCCTCGCTGGGCAACATCGGTGTCGAGGCGTTCACCGGCTTCTTCGCCGCCCTGGCCAACATCCGCGTCGTTGCACCGGTGGTCACCGGGCAGGCCATGGCCGCCACCGTCGGCGCCGGTGCCACCGCGGAACTCGGCGCCATGCGCATCAGCGAGGAGATCGACGCGCTGGAAGTGATGGGCATCAAGTCGATCTCGTACCTGGTGTCCACCCGGCTGATGGCCGGCGCCATCGTCATCGTCCCGCTCTACGCGATGGCGATCCTGCTGTCCTTCCTGTCGGCTCAGCTGGTGACCACGGTGTTCTACTCACAGTCGGTCGGTACCTACGAGCACTACTTCCACACGTTCCTCCGCGTCGACGACGTCATGTGGTCGTTCCTGGAGGTCATCATCATGTCGATCATCATCATGTTGAACCACTGCTACTTCGGCTACTTCGCCAGCGGCGGCGCGGTCGGTGTGGGCGAGGCCGTGGGCCGCTCGATGCGGACCTCACTGATCGCCATCGTGCTGGTGGTCCTGTTGGCCTCGTTGGCGCTCTACGGCACCGACCCGAACTTCAACCTGACGGTGTAGCGCCATGACGACACCACACGCACCTCTCAACAAGCCGAAGACCCCGCCCTACAAGCTGGCCGGCCTGGTGCTGCTGCTGATCAGCGCACTGATCCTCAGCCTCACCTGGCTGCAGTTCCGCGGCTTCTTCGAGAAGCGGGTTCAGCTGACGGTGATGGCCGAACGTGCCGGGCTGGCAATGGACCCCGGCTCCAAGGTCACCTTCAACGGCGTCCCGATCGGGCGTCTCACCGAGGCCGGCGTGGTCACCGTCGGTGAGGTGCCCAAGGCCAAGCTCACCCTCGACGTCGACCCGAAGTACCTGTCGCTCATCCCGTCCAACGTGGAAGCCGAGCTGCGGGCCACCACGGTGTTCGGCAACAAGTACATCTCCTTCCTGTCGCCGGACAACCCGGCCGCCACCCGGCTGGCCAGCGGCGCCACCATCGAGGCCTCCGGCACCACCACCGAGTTCAACACCCTGTTCGAGACGATCATGAAGATCTCCGAGCAGATCGATCCGGTGAAGCTGAATCAGACCCTCACCGCCGCCGCGCAGGCCCTCGACGGACTCGGCGACAAGTTCGGGCAGTCGATCGTGGACGGCAATGACATTCTCGGCGAACTGAATCCGCGGATGCCGCAGATTCGCCGCGATATCGCCGGCCTGGCCGACCTGGGCGAGGTGTACTCCGACGCCGGGCCGGATCTGTTCGACGGCCTGGACAATGCGGTGATCACCGCCCGGGCGCTCAACGACGAGCAGGGCAATATCGACCAGGCGCTGATGGCGGCCGTCGGCTTCGGCAACACCGGCGCCGACATCTTCGAGCGCGGCGGGCCCTACCTGGTGCGCGGTGCGCAGGACCTGCTGCCCACCTCGAAGCTGCTGGACTACTACAGCCCCGAACTTCTCTGCACCGTCCGCAACTACCACGATGCGGCGCCCAAACTCGCCGGGGCCCTTGGCGGCAACGGCTACTCCCTGCTGACCCGTTCCTCGGTGCTCGGCGCCGGAAACCCGTACGTGTTCCCGGACAACCTGCCCCGCGTCAACGCCAAGGGCGGCCCCGGCGGACGCCCCGGCTGCTGGCAGCCGATCACCCGCGACCTGTGGCCGATGCCGTACCTGGTGATGGACACCGGTGCCAGCCTCGCGCCGTACAACCACTTCGAACTGGGCCAGCCGATCATGACCGAGTACGTCTGGGGACGCCAAGTGGGGGAGAACACGATCAACCCATGAGCATCAAAGGAACGCTCTTCAAGCTCGGTGCGATATCGGCGGTGCTGCTCACCTTCACCGCCATCATCTTCGTGGTGTTCGCCCAGCTCCGGTTCGACCGCACCACCGGCTATTCGGCGGTTTTCGAGAACGCCAGCGGCCTGCGCGCGGGACAGTTCGTGCGCGCCTACGGCGTCGAGGTCGGCAAGGTCGAGGACGTCGTCCTGATCGACGGCGGCAACAAGGTCCGGGTGGACTTCGAGGTGGAACGCAACCTGCAGCTGTTCCAGGAGACCACCGCCGCGATCCGCTACCTGGATCTGATCGGCAACCGCTATGTGGAACTGCGCCGCGGTGACAGCGACGCGATCCTGCCCGGCGGCAGCACCATCCCGGTGGAACGCACCGAGCCCGCGCTGGACCTCGACGCGCTCGTCGGCGGGTTCCGTCCCCTGTTCAAATCCCTTGACGCGGACAAGGTCAACAACATCGCAACCTCGATCATCACGATCTTCCAGGGCCAGGGTGGGACGATCAACAACATCCTGGACCAGACCTCGGAGCTCACCTCCGCGCTGGCCGATCGCGACCAGGCCATCGGCGAGGTCATCACCAACCTCAACACCGTCCTGGACACCACCGTCAAACACCAGAAGCAGTTCGACGACACCTTGAAGAATTTCGAGACGCTGATCACCGGGCTGAAGGACCGCGCCGAGCCGATCGGATCCTCGGTGGCCGACATCAGCAACGCCGCCGGCTCCCTGTCGGATCTGCTGGCCGACAACCGGCCGCTGCTGCGCGACACCGTGGGCTACCTGGAGACCATCCAGCAGCCGCTGATCGACCAGCTCGACCAGGTCAACGACATCGTCGCGAAGATCCCGGCATCGCTGCGGGTCATCGGCCGCGCCGGTGGCATCTACGGCGACTTCTTCAACTTCTATGCCTGCGATCTCTCGCTGCGGCTCAACGGCCTTCAGCCGGGAGGCCCGACCCGCACCATCAAGGTGACCACCCAGCCGACGGGTAGGTGCACACCGCAATGAGGACAATCCAGGGTTCGGATCGCATCCGTAAGGGTGTGATGGGCGTGCTGACGGTGGCACTCGTCATCGGCGTCGGTTCCAGCATCACCAGCGTGCCGATGCTGTTCGCGGTGCCGACCTACTACGCACAGTTCAATGACACCGGCGGCCTGAACATCGCCGACAAGGTGCGCATCGCGGGCGTCGACGTCGGCACCGTGCAGAGCATGGAGATCAAGGGCGACAAGGTCGAGATCGGCTACACCCTCGGTGGCCGCCAGATCGGCACCGAGAGCCGCGCCGCCATCCGTACCGATACCGTGCTGGGCCGCAAGAACATCGAGGTCGAACCGCGCGGTGACACCCTGCTCAAGCCGCGTGGCTTCCTGCCGGTGGAGCAGACCCAGACGCCGTATCAGATCTATGACGCGTTCCTCGACGTCACCGAGGCGGCATCGGGCTGGGACACCCAGGCCATCAAGCAGTCGCTGAATGTGTTGTCCGAGACCGTCGATCAGACCTCACCGCATCTGCAGTCCGCGCTGGAAGGGCTGCAGCGGTTCTCCGACACGCTCGGCCAGCGTGATGACGAGCTCAAGGATCTGCTGGCCAACGCCAACAAGATCGCCACCGTCCTCGGTGACCGTAGTGGTCAGGTGAACGCGCTGCTGGTCAACGCGCAGACACTGCTGGCCGCGGTGAACGAGCGCAGCCAGGCCGTGAACATGCTGCTGGAGCGCATCTCCGGGGTGTCCGACCAGATCTCGGGATTGATCAACGACAACCCGAATCTCAACAAGGTGCTGACCCAGCTCAACACCGTCAGCGACACGCTGGTGGAGCGTAAGCAGGACCTCGCCGACACCCTCTCCATCGCAGGCAAATTCATCACCTCACTGGCCGAGGCGCTGGCGTCGGGCCCGTACTTCAAGGTGATGCTCGTCAACCTGCTGCCGCCCACGTTGCTGCAGCCCTTCGTCGACGCGGCGTTCAAGAAGCGCGGCATCAACCCGGAGGAGTTCTGGCGCAACGCCGGCCTGCCCGCATTCCAGTTCCCGGACCCCAACGGCACCCGCTTCGAGAACGGCGCGCCGCCGCCGGCTCCGCGGGTACTCGAAGGCACCCCGGAATTCCCCGGTCCCGCGGTGCCCAAGGGGTCACCGTGCTCCTACACCCCGCCGGCCGACGGCCTGCCGCGGCCCGACAACCCGCTGCCCTGTGCGGATCTGACCGTCGGTCCGTTCGGCGACAACCCGTACGGCCCGAACTACCAGGGTCCGGTGGGTGTGCAGACCTCCGATCCCAACGCGCACGGAATCGGACCCAACCCGGGTGTGCCGAGTGCGGCCATTCCCGGCCAGGTGGCACCCAACGTGCCGGGCACCCCGGTGCCGATCGCACCCGGTCCGCCGGGAGCGCGCGTCGTGCCGGTCGGTCCGCCAGGGGTTCCCACCCCGCCGGGACCGCTTCCCGGACGTGCACCGCTGCCGCCGCCGCTGCCGGGACCGCCGCCGCCGGCCGGTCCGGGCCAGCAGCTCTCACCGGTGGGGACCGAGCCGTTACCCGGTAACCCGCCGTTTCTTCCGCCCGGATCGCAGGGATAGGGC
>NZ_JBFUKN010000121.1:0-16110 GCF_056400845.1 Mycobacterium sp. P4_H6
TGCTCACCAACGGCGACTTCTACCGCGATCCCGGCGCGGACTACTACACAACCCGACGACCTGGCCCCACCAAGAACCACGCCATCCGACAGCTCGAAGCCCTCGGCTACCACGTCACCCTCGAAACACTCAGCGACACCGCCTAACTCAACACCAATGCCGTAAGCCATCCAGACCCGACGACCGCTCCCCAGCGTGGTCACCAAGTGTGGTCACCAATGATTTCGTAAGAACTACACAGTGAACACCAAATGACGGCGGGAGCCGGCGCACAGTGCAGAGCCGGACCCGCCACGACGAACCCCGCTGCCTTTGACCCCAGGCGACCCGTGACCTGCGCCGTGGGTGTCTAGAAGGTCTTGGCCAACCGGTCGGCGAGAATGGCGGCGAAGCGCGCCGGATCGTCGAGCGATCCACCCTCGGCGAGAAGAGCTGTGCCGTAGAGCAACTCGGCAGTATCGCTGAGCCCGTCCGGTGACGACGCCAAGGCGTCCCGCAGGCCGGTGACGAGGGCATGGTCGGGGTTGAGCTCCAGGATGCGTTTGCCCACCGGCACCTCCTGACCGGAGGCGCGGTACATGCGCGCCAACTGTGGGGTGATGCCGAAGGCGTCGGTGATCAGGCAGGCCGGCGACGAGGTCAGTCGGGTCGACAGACGCACTTCCTTGACCTGCTCGTCGAGCGTCTCCTGCAGCCAGGTCAGCAGATCGGCGAAATCGCTGTGGTCGGTGTCGGCCTTGTCCTCTGCGGAACCGAGATCGACTTCGCCCTTGGCCACGGACTGCAGCGCCTTGCCGTCGAACTCCGGCACCGACTCGACCCACACCTCGTCGACCGGGTCGGTGAGCAGCAGCACTTCATATCCCTTGGCCTTGAATGCCTCCAGATGGGGGGAGTGCTCCAGCAATTGGCGTGATTCGCCCGTCGCGTAGAAAATCTGTTCCTGGTCGTCCTTCATCCGGCTCACGTAGTCGGCCAGCGTCGTCGGAGTGTCCGGACTGAACGTCGACGCGAACGACGACAGCCCGAGCACGGTGTCGCGGTTGTCGGTATCGGTGAGCAGGCCCTCCTTGAACGCGCGGCCGAACTGTGTCCAGAAGGTCGCGTAGTCGTCCGGGCGGTTGGCCTGCAGGTCCTTGATCGCCGAGAGCACCTTCTTGGTGAGGCTGCGCCGGATCACCTTGATCTGGCGGTCCTGCTGGAGAATTTCACGAGACACGTTGAGCGACATGTCCTGTGCATCGACGACACCCTTGACGAACCGCAGGTACGGCGGCACGAGCTCGTCGCAGTCGCCCATGATGAAGACACGCTTTACGTACAACTGCACACCGGTGTGCCCGTCGCGGTTGAACAGGTCGAACGGCGCCTGGGACGGGATGAACAACAACGCCTGATACTCGAAGGTGCCTTCGGCCTTCATGGAAATGACATCGAGTGGCTCATCCCAGGCATGGGCGATGTGCCGATAGAAYTCCCGGTACTCCTCGTCGGACACCTCGCTCTTGGACTTCGCCCACAAAGCGGTCCGCGAGTTGATGGTCTCCGTCTCGACGGTGAGGGTCGGCTCGCCACCGTCCTCGGTGGCCGGAACGGTCTTCTCGACCTCCATCCGGATCGGCCAGGAGATGAAGTCGGAGTACTTCTTGACCAGCTGCCGGATCTTCCACGGCGCGGTGTAGTCGTGCAGCTCGTCGTCGGCGTCCTCGGGCTTGAGGTGCAAGGTGACCGACGTGCCCTGCGGAGCGTCGTCGACGGTGGCGATGGTGTAGGTCCCGTCGCCGCTGGATTCCCAACGGGTGGCGGTGCTCTCGCCCGCCTTGCGGGTCAGCAGCACAACCGAGTCGGCCACCATGAACGTCGAATAGAACCCGATGCCGAACTGGCCGATGAGGTCGCTGACCTCACCCTGCTGCTGCGCCTCACTGAGCTTGCGGCGCAGTTCGCCGGTACCGGACTTGGCGAGCGTGCCGATCAGGTCGACGACCTCGTCACGGGACATCCCGATGCCGTTGTCGCGAATCGTCAGCGTCCGAGCCGCGCTATCCGCGTCTATCTCGATGTGCAGGTCGGAGGTGTCGACCTCCAAGTCCTTGTCCTGGTACGCCGCGAGCCTCAGCTTGTCCAAGGCGTCGGAGGCGTTCGAGA
This sequence comes from Mycobacterium sp. P4_H6, assembly GCF_056400845.1. NCBI lineage: Bacteria > Bacillati > Actinomycetota > Actinomycetes > Mycobacteriales > Mycobacteriaceae > Mycobacterium > Mycobacterium sp. P4_H6. The sequence continues at coordinate 2,149 of NZ_JBFUKN010000121.1, forward strand.
CCAGTTCCCGTAGGAACGAGTCCTTGTTGGAGTAGATGGAGTGCACCATCAGCTGCAACAGCTGACGGGCCTCGGCCTGGAATTCCCGCTGTTCGACCTGCTCGCTCACAGCCCGCGATATTACGTGCGGCGGGCAGGAGCGCAGCGACCCGGGGTTGGACCCGGCCCTGCTCACCCGAACTGCACGCCCTGGGCGAGCGGCAGCTCGGATGAGTAGTTCACGGTGTTGGTCGCCCGGCGCATATAGGCCTTCCAGGAGTCGGACCCGGACTCCCGGCCGCCGCCCGTCTGCTTCTCGCCACCGAACGCGCCGCCGATCTCGGCGCCCGAGGTGCCGATGTTCACGTTGGCGATACCGCAGTCCGAGCCGTCCGCGGCCATGAACCGCTCCGCCTCACGGATGTCGGTGGTGAAGATCGCCGACGAAAGGCCCTGCGGCACGGCGTTGTTCAACTCGATCGCGGAGTCCAGATCCTCGTAAGTCAGTACGTACAGAATCGGGGCGAAGGTCTCGTTGTGCACCACCTCGGTCTGCGCCGGCATCCGGACCAGCGCCGGGGCGACGTAGTACGCGCCCTCGTCACCCATCTCGTGGCGGTGCCCGCCGATGACCTCGCCGCCGTCGGCACGCGCGGCCTCCAGCGCACCGACCATGTCGCGGTAGGCGCGGGCGTGGATCAGCGGACCCACCAGAGTGCCCTCGACGGAAGGATCACCGATGGGCAGCGTCTTGTAGGCCGCCGCGACCCGCCGGCACAGCTCATCGGCGATCGAGGAGTGCGCGATCACGCGTCGCATCGTCGTGCACCGCTGACCGGCCGTCCCGGCCGCCGAGAACACGATCGCGCGCACCGCGAGATCGAGATCCGCAGACGGGGTGACGATGGCGGCGTTGTTGCCGCCCAATTCCAGCAGTACCTTGCCGAAACGGCGAGCCACCCGCGGGCCGACTTCCTGACCCATCCGCACCGATCCGGTTGCGCTCACCAGCGCGACCCGCGGATCGTCGACGAGCTGCTCGCCGATCTCGCGGCCACCCTGGATGAGCCGGGCGACGTTCTCCGACGCGCCCACGTCGGCACAGGCACGCTCGATCAGCGCCTGACACGCGATGGCGGTCAATGGGGTCAGCTCGGATGGTTTCCAGACCACGGTGTCCCCGCACACCAGCGCGACGGCGGTGTTCCACGCCCACACCGCGACCGGGAAGTTGAAGGCGGTGATCACGCCGACCACACCGACCGGATGCCAGGTCTCCATGAGCCGGTGGCCGGGCCGTTCGGAGGCGATCGTCTTGCCGTAGAGCTGGCGGGACAACCCGACGGCGAACTGGCAGATGTCGATCATCTCCTGCACTTCGCCGAGTGCCTCGGAGGTGATCTTTCCGGCCTCCACGGTGACCAACGTGGCGAGATCGGTCTTGTGCTCGGTGAGCAGTTCGCCGAGCCGCGCCACCAGCGCGCCACGGACCGGAGCCGGAGTGGTCCGCCAGCCGAGGAATGCGGCGGCAGCGGCGGCAATGGCGTCCTCGGTCTGCGCTGCGGTGTGCTCGGGAACCGAGAAGAGCACGTCGCCGCTGATCGGGGTGCCCGCAGGCAGCCCCGGCTCGCCCGGTGCCCCGAGCCGGGCGTCGGCGCCGATCGCCTGTAGCGCGACACGTACCTGGTCGCGAAGGTCATCGGCGGTGGGGAGAGTACTGGTCTGCATGACGGTCATGATGCCGCTTTCTCGTAGAGGGCGTAAGGGTCGTGGATGTGGTGGTCGATGGCGCCCGACATCCAGTCGAGGCTGTAGCCCGGCTGGTCGGACTGCTGCACCGGCTCGGCATCGGTATCCAGATTCGAACGGAAGATGCCGGCCGCAGATGCGGGCAGAAAATCCTCGTAGACAACGGGTTTCGCCGGGTCTCCGCCGCGGTAGTAGGCGAGCCCCGCAGCGGCCATGGCGGCATCGGTATCCGGGAAGTACTCATCCCAGCGCTGGGGGGCGGCCATCGCGGCGTCGTAACGTTCGCGACCCGCCGGGGTGAGCGCCACCCCGCGAGCCTCGACCTCACCGAAGCGCACCCGCAGGGCGCCGTCGAACACCGTGCCGTCGGAGCCTCGGAAACGTCGCGGTTCGGCGAGGGCCCGAAACGAGGTCTGTCGCAGCAGTACCGCGGGCCCGGCGGTGCGCGGTGGTCCCTGGATCGCGTCGATCATGGTGACGCCCCGAGCGGTCATCCGGGCATACAGCTCATCGATGTCCAGCACGCGGGGCGTGAGGTGGTTGATGTGGGTGGTGCGCACACCGGCGATGTCGGCGGCCACCGCCGACACCGCGGCCAACTCCTCGTACCAGGCCTTGTCGATCGGTGCGCGGGACAGCGCGAATGCCGCGGCGGCACGGCGCACGAAGTCCTCGGCATCCTCGCGCGGGCAGCCGTCGGCGGCGATGCGGCGGGCTTGGCCGATCAAATCCGGGTCGAAGAGTTGTCGCCGGGCGATGAAGGTGCCCATCCTGGTCTGCAGGTCGGGGGAGAAGAACCGGGCGTCGTCGGTGGCAAGCATCGAGGTGAACACCCGGAAAGGGTTGGCGTCCAACTCGTCCGAATCGATGGGGCGGAACGCCGTGGACACCACCGGAACCGGTGACGCCGCCTCGCGGAGATCGTAGAAGCCGACCGGGAGCATGCCGAACGCCGCGAAAAGGTCGGCCGCGTCGGCAAGTTCGGCGGCACTACCCACCCGGATCGCGCCGTGGCGTTCCGCGGTGACCCGCGCCGGCGACCCGAGCGCCTCCGAGCCGGTGTGACCGCGGTTCACCTCGGAGGTGACCTCGACCAGGGTGGTGTAGGCGGGAACTTCGGCGCCGTACATGTGCGACAGCGCAACGGCGAACGATGCGCGCAGCTGTGAAGTGGGCACGGTCATCTGCGATAGTCTCCGGCCATGGTCGACACCGAGCACCTCGACGACATCGATCGGATCCTGGTGCGGGAGCTCATCGCGGATGGACGCGCGACGCTGGCGCACCTCGCGACGACCGCGGGGCTGTCGGTCTCGGCGGTGCAGTCGCGGGTGCGTCGACTGGAATCCCGCGGCGTGGTGACCGGGTACACGGCCCGGATCAACCCCGAGACCGTCGGACACATGTTGTCGGCGTTCGTGGCCATCACTCCTCTTGATCCCTCTCAACCCGATGACGCTCCGGCCCGGCTGCGCCACATCGACGAGATCGAGTCGTGCTATTCGGTGGCCGGCGATGAGAGCTACGTGCTGCTGGTGCGTGTCGCCTCGGCGCGGACCCTCGAAGACCTGCTGCAACGGATCCGCACGGCGGCCAATGTCCGCACGCGAAGCACCATCATCTTACAGACTTTTTACGATGGAAGAACCAACCTGCCGGAATAGTTCCTGTTTGGTGGTGCGTCGAGCGTAAAAATTGCGTTAGGATGGCGCCCATGACCGCTGTTCTGACTTCTGCCGACCACCAGCGCCCCGCCGAGATCCCGGCCCGCCAGGTGCACGATGTGCTGGGCCGCAACATGCTGGCCGACGGCATGGATCTGGTGCTCGATCTCGAACGATCCCGAGGATCGGTCCTGGTCGATGCCCGCGACGGCCGGCGCTACCTGGACATGTTCACGTTCTTCGCATCGTCGGCGCTCGGCATGAACCACCCGGCCCTGGCCGACGACGAGACCTTCCGCGCCGAACTGGCGCAGGCGGCGGTGAACAAGCCGAGCAACTCCGATATCTACACCGTGCCTATGGCGCGATTCGTCGAGACCTTCGCCAGGGTGCTGGGTGATCCGGCGCTGCCGCATCTGTTCTTCGTCGACGGGGGAGCCCTCGCCGTCGAGAACGCGCTGAAGGTGGCCTTCGACTGGAAGAGCCGCCACAACGAGGCCCGCGGCATCGATCCGGCGCTGGGCACCCGGGTCCTGCACCTGCGTGGCGCCTTCCACGGCCGCAGTGGCTACACGATGTCGCTGACCAACACCGACCCCAACAAGGTCGCCCGCTTCCCGAAGTTCGACTGGCCGCGTATCGACGCGCCGTATCTACGGCCGGGCGTCGACATCGCCGAGCTGGAGGCCGAGTCACTTCGCCAGGCGCGTGCCGCATTCGAGGCGCACCCGCACGACATCGCCTGTTTCATCGCCGAGCCGATTCAGGGCGAAGGCGGTGACCGGCACATCCGGCCCGAATTCTTCGCGGCCATGCGTGCACTGTGCGATGAGTTCGACGCACTGCTCATCTTCGACGAGGTGCAGACCGGGTGCGGTATCTCCGGAACTGCCTGGGCCTACCAGCAATTGGGCGTCACCCCGGATGTGGTGGCCTTCGGTAAGAAGACCCAGGTGTGCGGTGTTATGGCCGGCGGACGCGTCGATGAGATCGTCGACAACGTGTTCCACACCAGTTCCCGGATCAACTCCACCTGGGGTGGCAACCTCACCGACATGGTGCGCGCCCGGCGCATCCTTGAGGTCATCGAATCCGACGATCTGATCGCCGATGCCGCCGTGGCGGGACGGCGTCTGCTGGACCGGCTGCGCGAGTTGGCCGGTGAGTTCCCCGACCGTGTGCTCGATCCACGGGGCCGCGGGCTGATGTGCGCGTTCAGCATGCGCACCGCCACCGAGCGGGACGAACTGATCCGGCGGTTGTGGGACCGGCAGGTGATCATGCTGGCCAGCGGTACGGATTCGGTGCGGTTCCGGCCGGCCCTGACGGTGACCGCCGCCGAGATCGACACCGCGGTGGACGCGGTGCGCGACGTCCTCAGCGGGATGTAGTCAGCCCGCGGATCAGCCCCTTGAGTCTGGGGATGTCCGCCCCGGTGACCAGGATGCAGTCGTGTCGTTCGGCCAGTTTCCTTGCCGCAGGCGTGAACTCGTTGTTGGTCACCACCATGGTGTGAGTGCAGTCCTGCATCGCGGCACCGGCCACAACCTCTTGGACGGCGCTCGTGCCGACCGGACGGTTCATCCGTTTGCACTGCACGGCAAGACGTTCGGGGCGACGACCGATGATGAGGTCGACACCCCAATCGCCGGTGATCGAGGTCATGATCACCGGGGCGCCGCAGGAGCGGGCGATGCGGGCGATGTAGTCCTCGAACTCGGTTCCCGACATGGTGTCGATCGGATTCTCGTCGGGCGCCGGGGTGCGCAACCCGGACAGGAAATGCGGCACCGCCGCCACCGAGAGCGGCGCGAGCAGTGCGGCGGTCAATGCCAGTTGCCACCCGGCGCCCGCGGCATATGCCGCGGCACCGGCCATGATGCCTACCGCGAGAACGATCTTGATCCGCACGCTCGCATGGTAGGCGACGGCTCCGACAGGCCGATCGGACGACATGCAACCTCAGGATTGCGTTAAACCGGGCATCATGCAATTCTGGGGTTGCACATCAGCCGACGAAGGAGAACCCATGGACACGCTCGACATCACCCGCAGCATCGACATCGCCGCCCCCATCACCAAGGTGTGGTCGGCGCTCACCGAAGCGGATCTGATCGCACAATGGTTCGGTGACAGCGCGGAGTTCGAGGCCGTCGCCGGTGGCACCGGCTTCTTCGGCTGGTCCGATCACGGCAAGCACCGGGTGCTCGTGGAACAGGCCGAGAAGCCCCGGCTGCTGGTGTACCGGTGGGCCAGGGAGGCCGACACCGACCCGGTGCCCGGGAACTCGACGGTGGTGCGCATCGAGCTCGTCGAGGTCGACGGCGGGACGCGACTCGCGCTGGTGGAGAGCGGGTTCGAACAATTGCACAACCCCGAGGCCGCGCACGCCGACAACCAGGGTGGGTGGACCGCCGAACTCGGTGAACTGGTCGAATTCCTGACGCCGGCGTCGTGACGGCCACACCTCCCGCGTCGGAGCCGACGGCGCTGCTGGCCGCGCTGGCCGACGAAACGCGTTGGCGCATCCTCACCGAACTCGGCGCCGCCGAGATGTCGGCCAGTGCGCTGGCAACCCGACTCCCGGTGAGCAGGCAGGCGATCGCCAAGCACTTGGTGGTGCTGGCCGAGGCCGGTCTCGTCGAGTCCGTCCGCGCCGGTCGCGAGGTTCGCTATCGCGCGCTCGGTGCCCGGTTGGGCGCGCTGGGCACCCAACTCACAGTGATCGGGCAGCAATGGGATCGTCGCCTTTTGGCTATCAAGCGCATCGCCGAAGGGCTGGATGAACGGGCATAATCCATCGTGAGATGAGCGATGGACAACACCTTGGCAAACAACTGCCGGACGAGCCCGCACTCGCCGGTGGTGAGCATCAACACGTCGGTTGGTTTCGTTTCCATTTCGCCGATGAGCGATGGGAATGGTCCGAACAGGTGCAGCGCATGCACGGTTACGAGCCCGGCGCGGTAGAGCCCACCACCGAACTGGTGCTGGCACACAAACATCCGGATGACTACGGTCAGGTCGCGGCCACGCTGGCCGAGATCCGGCGCACCGGCGCGGCGTTCAGCACCCGGCACCGGATCGTCGACACCCGCGGCAACACCCACCATGTCGTGGTCGTCGCCGACCAGTTGTTCGGCGATGACGGCAGCACCGTCATCGGCACCCATGGGTTCTACATCGACGCCACGCCCTCGGCGCAGACCGGCACGCGCGAGCAGCAGGAGCGTGTCAGCGAGGCCGTTGCCGAGATCGCCGAGGCCCGTAGCGGTATCGAACAGGCCAAGGGCATGCTCATGCTGATCTACCGCATCAGCGCCGACGCCGCGTTCGAGCTGCTGAAATGGCGCTCGCAGGAAACCAACACCAAGCTCAGGGCGCTCACCGAGCAGATCGCCAAGGACTTTCTCGAACTCGATTACCACGAACTTCTGCCGCATCGCAGCGTGTACGACCGGCTGCTACTGACCGCCCACCTGCGCGTCGACTCCTGACGTTTACACCCCGGTCTGCTCGGGCATCCACCGCTCATGGTGACCGGCGCCACAGGTGTGCCCCGCTCCGGAATCCCCGCGGCGAGGTGAGCGTCGATGCACGCCGAACCGAGACTGCAACGCGACGACCCCGAGGTGAGCGCCGCGATCCGATTCGGTCTGGTGACGGCCGTGCTGGGCGTTCTGTTCCTCACCGTGGCGGCGATACTGGCCCGTGGCTGCGACGGCGCGGTCGTCGATTCGGCGACGTGCGGACGGCCGCAACGCATCGTGCTGGCCCTGGGCGCGCCGGTGATCCTTTTCGGGGGCGGCGTCCGCGCGTTTGTGCGCACGTATCAAACCTGGAAGCACCGGCAGACATGGTGGGCGTGGCAGGGCGCCGGCTGGTTTCTGATGCTGCTGATGATGACGGTCCTGACCATGAGCCTTCCGGCGTTGGCCGGGTTCGGCGGATGACGGCGTTCGGCCGCAGCGAAGTGCGGACAGTCCTACCCTTGAGGTAACCCGGTAACGGGTCAGGTTGGGGAGAAGGAGGCGCCATGAAAGGCCCCAGAGATCCTGTAGACCACACCCGCACGACGCGCACCCACGCCGGCGAGTCCATGACGGACAACGTGATCATGCCCGCGCTGGTCGTGATCGGAGTGGCACTCGTACTGTTCGTCGGTTGTCTTGCCGCCTTCGCCACCCGGCACCATGACGTCGGGCTGATGCTCGGTTCGCTGTCGGCCGCCGGTTTTGTCATCGGCGCGCTGTGGATGACCGTCGAGCATGTTCGGGTGCGCCGCCTCGAAGAGCGGTGGTATGCCGAGCACCCCGAGGTCATCCGCCAGCGTCCCGCCAGTTAGCCCCTGAGGACGGCCCGAACACGGAAAGGCCCAGCCCCGCGGGGGAGCTGGGCTGGGCCGGTCCGTGGAGCCGCGAGGGCAGTTACTGCTCTGCCTTCTGGCGCTGCTCGGCTGCGTCGGCGCCGGCGCGAGCGCTCTCGGCCTCGGCTTCCTTCTTGGCCACATCGCGCTCGGCTTCGGCCTTGTCCTGTTGGGCCGCGCCCTCGCGCCGCAGATCGTCCTGGCCGGTGACGGTGCCCACGGCCTCCTTGGCCTTGCCCTTGACGTCTTCGACGACGCCGCTGATGCCGGATTCGGGGCCGGTCTTCTTGTCAGTCATGTTCAACCTTTCCGCTACGGGAGTGGATTGGTTTTCCCGCACCACCGCAGGCTTCCCGGTGGCCTGGCGGGCCAAACCTGGGCCACGACACAGTTTTCAGTACCCCCAAACAGGTTTGACGCGACCGTCAAAGGGGTACCCGCCGTCTGCATTCATCCATAGCAAACTGGAGGATTCATGGGACGCGGACTCATCGGCACGCTGGTGTTGATCTGGTTGTTGATCGGGGTGTTCGCGGCGTTTCAGCGCGATTACTTCGACAGCGGCGCCACCAACTGTGCGACCGCCGGGACCATCGCGCTGACCGTGGTCGCCGGGCCACTGAACTACGCGGGCGTGAACCCCAAGGTGGCGAATTGCAAACTGCCAGAGCCCAGTTCGATGGGTCCGATGGAAATGAGGGTGTCGTGATCGTTCTCGGAGCAATACTGCTGATCCTCGGCTTCGTGCTGGATGTGTATCTGCTGTGGGTCGTCGGGGTCGTTCTGCTCGTCGTCGGCGCGGTCTTMTGGGCACTGGGTGCCATCGGCAGGCCGGTGGCCGGTAGGCGTGCCTGGTATTAGCGGGCGGAGAAGTGCCGCGGCCCGACGAGGTCGACGTGGACGATCTGGAGCGCGACCGACGTTGGAATGAAAACGCTCGTCACGAGACGAGTACGCAAAGGCTGGACCGTAACTGGTCCAGCCTTTTGCAGGAGTTGAGGGTGGTGCAGACCGGAGTCCAACTGCTCACCGGCCTGCTGCTGACCCTGCCGTTTCACGACGGCTTCGAGGGCCTACGACTCGAGCTGCGGATCGTCTACCTGGTCACGGTGTCGTGTTCCATAGGTGCGACGGTGTTGTTGATCGCCCCGATCGGCATCCACCGGCTGCTGTTCCGCCGCCACCGGCTGGATCTGGTGGTGACGACCGCGCACTGGCTGGCCTATGCCGGCATCCTGCTGCTGGCACTCACGCTGTCCGGCGTGATGGTGCTGATCTTCGGTGCGGTCCTCGACCTGTGGGCCGGTGTGCTGGCGGGTCTGACCACCGGACTGGGCCTGGTGGCCTGCTGGTTGGTGCTGCCACTGGTGCTGCGGATACGGGCCGGGCCAACGGAATGTGAGACCGCAGAGCATAGCCCGGAGCGTTGAGCGCCGCGTTTGCCCAGCGGGTGATCGGGTATGCCCCGGCCATGACCAGATTCGGCTACACCCTGATGACCGAGCAGACTGGTCCCAAAAATCTTGTTCGCCATGCGGTTTCCGCCGAACAGGTCGGGTTCGACTTCGAGGTCTGCAGTGATCACTTTTCGCCATGGCTGGCAGCGCAAGGGCACGCCCCCAATGCCTGGCCGGTGCTCGGCGCAGTGGCCCACGCGACCTCCGAGGTGGGCCTTTACTCGTACGTGACCTGTCCGACGATGCGGTATCACCCCGCGGTGGTGGCGCAGCAGGCCGCGACCGTGCAGATCCTCGCCGACGGCAGGTTCACCCTCGGGCTGGGCAGCGGCGAAAACCTCAACGAGCACGTCGTGGGTCAGGGTTGGCCGACCGCAGGTCGCCGGCTGGACATGCTCGCCGAAGCCATCAAGGTGATCCGGGAGCTTCTCGGCGGCGATCTGGTGGACTTCCACGGCGAGTACTTCTCGGTCGATTCCGCACGGCTGTGGGATCTGCCGCAGGAGCCGGTCGGGCTCGCGGTCGCGATGGCGGGGGACCGGGCGGTCGGGGAACTGGCCGTGCTGTCCGACCATCTGATCAACACCGCGCCCGACACCGATGTCGTGCAGGGCTGGCACCACCAGCGCCAGGGGATGGGCCTGACCGAGGGGCGCGTCATCGGTCAGCTGCCCGTCTGCTGGGATCCCGACCGGGACACTGCGATCGCTCGTGCCCACGATCAGTTCCGGTGGTTCGCCGGCGGATGGCCGGTCAACGCCGACCTGCCCACCCCGGCAGGGTTCGCCGCGGCCACCAAGTTCGTCCGGCCCGAGGACGTGGCATCGGCGATACCCTGCGGGCCCGATCTCGACGCCATCATCGAGGCGGTGCGACCCTACCGGGACGCCGGTTTCACCGACATTGCGCTGATCCAGATCGGCGGGGACACCCAGGATCAGTTCCTGTCCGAGGCGGCCCAACCGCTGTTGACCGCATTGCGCGCGGAACTCGGATGAGAACGACTTTCACCCGGACAGCCTCGGAACTCGCCACTGTGTATCGGCCGCAACAGGATTCGTATCTTTTGGTGCAGGCTCTGCAGGAAGCCGCGGCGGTGGCCGGGCGCCGCGTGCTGGATCTGTGCTCCGGTAGCGGCGTGGTCGCAATGGCTGCCGCCGGCCTGGGCGCCAGAAGCGTCACGGGGTTCGACATCTGTCCCCGCGCCGTGCAGTACGCCCGAACCCGCGCATCGGTTGCCGGGGCGGATGTCCACATCCGGCTGGGGTCATGGACGCAGGCGCTGGAATGCGCACCRTTCGATGTGGTGGCGTGTAATCCGCCCGGGGTGCCGATGCAGCCCGACGGTCGCGGCGCGACGCCCGGCGCGTGGGGTGCGCCGAGCACGCCGTGGAACGGGGGCCCCGATGGCAGGCTGATTTTGGACCCGCTGTGCCAGGTGGCCGCCGGGATGCTCGCCGACGGCGGGGCATTGCTGTTGGTGCAGTCGGAGCTCTCCGATATCGACCGGTCGTTGGAGCAGTTGCGCGGCAGCGGCCTCGATGCCCGGATCGTGCTCACCGAACAGGTCCGGTTCGGCCCGGTGCTCAGTGAGCAGGCGGGCTGGCTGGAGCAGACCGGACGACTCGACACCGGGCGACGGGAAGAGCAGATCGCCGTCATCAGGGCCGACAAGCCGGCCTGATTCAGCTCAGCGCCTGCAGTAGTGAGGTCTCCTCGGCCGCCCAACTCTTCAGCATGTGCTCGGCGAGCCGATTCTCGACGATATCGTGCGCGCGGATGCCGAACACCACATCCTCGTTGAGCTCGGGCTCGGCCTCCAACAGATCGCCGACCACCTCGAACGCCATGTCGTTCTCGGGAACGCACGCGTGTTCGCGATAGAACTTCGTGCACGGACCGGGAGCGTCCATCCCCTCCAGTGCATCCGCCAACCGCCGCGAATACGGCGGTGAGGTGATCCCGGCCACCGCGAAGTGCCCGACCGCGGCGCCGCGCAGACTGCGGTGCAGCCCGAACATCGACATCAGGTTCACCACCGTCAGCGACACCGCGGGGACCGCGCCCAGGTACGCCAGATAGGTATCGTCGAGTTCAGCGGCCGCCATCAACTCGGCGAACAGCCGCTGGTCCATGTGCGCGGCGTGACCGGCGCCGTACTCGTCGAACTCGACGGCCACGAACGATGCCTTGGCCTGCCCGGTGAGCCGGGGGATGACCCCCGCCTGCGGATCGGCTTCCTTGAGCCGGTGCAGTGAGCGGTGCACGAAGTACTCGCGCATCTGCTGCCAGCTCCCGTGGTGGTGCAGAAAGTGTGCCGGCCCGCCGACGTCGTCGGACTTCGCGGTGAGCCGACGCATCTCCTCGGCAGCCGATATCCCGCCGGTATCGCCGGCGCAGTCGCGAAGGTGGTCGAGAAAGACCTGTTCGAGCCGGCTGCGCAGTCCGATCAGGTCGGCGTCCCATTCCCACCTCGGATCGACGCCCTGGAAGCCCCGGTAGGCCAACTCATAACAGACATACCGTGCCAGCTGCACGTCGAGCCCCACCGGGTCGGCGCTGCCGGGCCGCACGCGGGTGAGGTCCTGCACCCGCCCTGCCAGGTGCGCTGTCACCGCCGCCGACGACGGGCCGGCGGCGGGCAGGGGAGGCGAGGCCGTCACGACATCAGGACGGCATCAGACCTGCTTGCGCACCCGTCGCCAGCCCGAGGACAGCTGGTCGCCACCCTGCTCGATGGCGGTCTCGGCCAATTCCGTGCCCCGGCGACGTGCCTCGGCGGCCAGCGGTGCGRCCCTGTCGGCACCCTTCTGCAGGGCGTAAGCGCTGCGCTCATAGGCTTCGGCGGCCAGCGGTGCGGCCTTGTCGGCGCCCCGCTGCAGGGCCAGCGCGCTGCGCTCATAGGCTTCGGCGGCCAGCGGTGCGGCCTTGTCGGCGCCCTTCTGCAGGGCGTGCGCGCTGCGCTCATAGGCCTGGGCCGCCAGCGGTGCGGCACGGTCTTCGGCCTTTCGTAGCGCCTTGGCGCTGCGCTCGTATGCGGTCGCGGCCAGCGGGGCGGCCCGGTCGTAGGCCGTCTCGGCCAATTCGCGGCCGCGGTCGACGCCGGTCTGTACGCCGTGACTGAGCTTGTCGGCCAGCTCCGCATCGATCAGTGCGTCGTGCGAGGACGACGGCAGCGCGGCTGAAACGCGTTCGGCCACACGGCGTCCGGCACGCCGGCCGCGCCAGCCCAGTGACGGCTTCCCGGCCGTGTCGGCCGACGCGAGCACCAGGCCGCCGATCAGGCTCAGGTCGGTCAGGAACCCGCGACGCTTCTCGGCCTTGAGAGCCGGATCGGTCTCGTCCCAGAACATGTGCTTGCCGAGATTGCCGGGAATTACGGTGGCCGCCAGCAGCGCCGAGGCGACCCGTGGGATGCGGCCGGTGGCCAACAGCAGACCGCCGCCGATCTGCACGGCGGCGTTGACGCGCGCGACGGTGACGGCATTGTCGGGGATCTGATCGGCAACCGAGCTCGGGAGCGCCTGGGCCGCGTCAAGGGTCGGCTGTACGACCTCGGCGGCGGGCTTCACGTCTCGCAGGGCTTCAATACCCTGTCCGATGAAGGCGGCTGACAACAGTGGGCGGGCGATTCGTCGAACCAACATGGGCCAGGAATGCCCACCCCTCGCACGATGCAAACACGCAACAAGCCGACCGGCGTCGGCCGGGTCCGGTTGGCTCCCAACGCGTCAGCCGCGGCGGTCGAATTCGTCGGCGTCGGCGTCCGGATCCAGCGCGGCGGTCTGCTCCTGCCAGTCGGCGGTACTCGCCTCCAGCGGCGGGGCGCCGTGGTCGGGCTCCGGGGACTCCCGGTCCGGGACGGTGTCCGCGGCGTCGCGGGACTGCTCGAGGGCATCGGCGACGGGTACCTCGTCGGGAACTGGACTCGTCATGGGGGATGAGTACCCGGGGTATGACCGGCGAAACGGCCCTCAAGGTTTGTCGACCCGGTGTGACGGGGTACCGAGGGCGGCATGCTCATTTCAGGCCATCATCGGCCCGAGCATGATGAAAGCGACGGCGTACACACCGATGGCGATGAGTACGGCGATGGTCAGCACCACGGCGATGGCGATGAGGACCCCGCGCAACGTGTTGTTGCTCATAGCGCGGGATTACCCATGGCTCGTCAAGGTGACACACCCGTGAGGCGGTGCAGGACCGTTGGTTAGCTACCAGCAGTTGTGGGGTAACCTCCGAGCGGACTCAGCGGGAGGTCAGATGGTGCACGGTACGGGCACGCACGACGGTGCGGTCGTCGGAGACAGATCGGTGGAACTTCGGGTGGCTGCCACCGTGGAGAACCTGGCCGTGCTGCGGGCTTTGGTGTCCGCCGTGGCGACATTCGAAGATCTGGATTTCGACGCCGTCTCTGATCTGCGCTTGGCGGTCGACGAGGCCGCCACCCGGCTCATCCGGTCGGCGGTGCCCGGATCGCCGTTGCTGGTACGGGTCGAACCGCGCGAGGACGCGGTGGTGGTCCGTGCGTCGGCGACCTGTGAGACCGATGAGGACACCATCGTGGCTCCGGGAAGCTTCAGCTGGCACGTGCTCAATTCGCTGACCGACGAGGTCAGCACCTTCAACGAGTCCGACAGTGTGTTCGGGATTTCGCTCACTGCGAGACGAGCGAGCCTGCTGCAGTGAGTTCGGAATACGCCGACGTCCTCGAGATGTTCCGCGAACTCCGCGAACTCCCTGAGGG